>CAZUUI010000025.1:0-10102 GCA_964622955.1 uncultured Chitinophagaceae bacterium
AAAGTACCTTTTGGAAAACTACTCAGAAATGCATCTCCATACATATTTGAAAGTTGAAGTGCTGCACCTAAAAAAATTGAAAAAATAAAAAATAAAGCCATTCGATAATTAGTAAAAAGCTTAAATGCATCAAACCCCATTTGAGAAAAAAGTGAAGTTTTTTCATTAATTTTTCCTTGAGGTTCACAAGCTGGTAAACTAAATGCATAAAGACCTAATAAAATAGCACCTGACGCTGCAATATAAAATTGAAAATCACTAGCTTTACTCCCACTAAGATTTGTAAACCACATAGCAGCAATAAATCCAATTGTACCCCATACTCTTATGGGAGGAAAATCTTTTTGAACATCTAGATTATTCATTTTTAATATACGATATGAAATCGAATTAGAAAGTGATATAGAAGGCATGTAAGCGAGCATGCCCCCAAAAACAATCCAGTATAATATTTCATACTCTTGAGTATTTTGGATAAAACTAAAATATCCTTTTAGTATGCTAATATTAGGTATCATTAACATGAAAAAACCATATACTAAATGTAAAATACCATAAAGTCTTTCTGCACGAAGCCATTTGTCAGCTATAATGCCAATGATTGAAGGCATTAAGATAGAAGATAGCGCTAGCGTAGAAAAAATAGCTCCAAATTGAGGAAATGTCCATCCTTTTCCTTCTGTACAATAAGTTCCAATTGTTGTAAGCCAAGCCCCCCATACAAAAAATTGCAAGAAACTCATCAAAATCAAACGCATTTTTACATTCATATTCTTTTTTTTAGGATTCAACAAAAATAAAATTTAAAATTTAAATCTCTATATTTTATTACGCATAAAAAAAGCCATCTACTTTTCAATAGATGGCTTTTGTATAACTATTATCGATTTAGAATTTAGGACAGAATAATTTTCTTTGTCTATTAGATTCCACTTTAAACACATAATTTAAATATACCTCAAAACCTCCTTGGTAATTAGAAGCAGCAACTAATTGTGAAATGTTAAAATCATACGCAGCTCCTATCTCAAAATTATTGTATTCATATCTAGCCGTAGCTATTATTGATTCAAAATTTAAACTTTTTGAATTTAGTAAATTTTTATCTCCTCCTACAATTCTTCCCATTGCACCAACATAAAATGAATTTCCCATTGGATCATCAGGATCTAACAAAAATCTAACATCAGTACCAACCATCATTTCTGTATTCTTGCCTTGTTGCATAAATAATACTTTTGGAATCACATCCATTCTTTCACTTATCTGCAAACCAGCACCTGCATTAAAATTAATCTTCATTGGAAGAGTAGCTCCAAAACTTCCACTATTTGTAAAAAAGGATTCATTGGGTGTATTGATATGCATAAATGCTAACCCTGCATGAAAACGATTTCTAGATCCATACACATTATATCCCCAACTAATTCCAGCACCTAAATCATAAAATGATATATTATTATCAATGTTTGCCAATTCTCCTGAAGGTAATTGATTGTCATATTTTGTACCATCCCATTGAGTTCCCCATTTTAAATTTTCAAAATCTAATGATTTTTGAACAAAACCAAATTGAGCACCTACAGCAATAAAATGGTCTCCATATTCATCTAGCGCTTTTCTATATGAACCAGAAACCGCAAATTTAGTATTCTTAAATCTACTTTCACCGGCTACATCATACATTACAAATGCACCTCCTCCAATAAAATCATTCTCATCCAATCCTCTATTTGTTCTTGCCTCTATACTTCCTATAGCTGTTCTATATGCACCAATTGCTTCTGATGACAATATAGAATTCCATTGATCTCGATATTGTGCTCCTACTCTAAAATTTCCATTAAAATTTCCCGTATAAGCTGGATTTAATCCAATTGGAACACCTGAAAAAAATGAAAAATGAGGATCTTGCGCACTCATATTTAGTACGCAAGTCCACAATATTATAAAAATAAAGAATTTTATTTTTTTATTCATATTACCTTATTAACGTGATACTTCCTTTTTTATTTTTCACTAAATTGTTTAGATATCGTACTTCCGCTACATAAGTATAAGTTCCATTAGGTGCAGGTTCTCCTTTGTAATTTCCATCCCATCCTTTTTCCTGCGTTTCGGTCTCAAATACTTTTTCGCCCCAACGATTAAACACCGCAAATTTAATGCTTTTTATTGAATTGCCATATAATTTTAGTACATCGTTCACACCGTCTTGATTTCCAGGGCTAAACGCATTTGGCACATAAAAATCTAATGGCTCTTTTACCACTACTTTTACTTTTGATGTAGCTTTACAGTTTTTGTGGTAATATACTTCCAAATTATATAGTTCTGTAATATATGGCATTGCCTGTGTTCTAGCGCAATTTGCACAACTCAAACTTTCATTTTGTGTCCATAATTGGCTATTGATTACTGGCAAATTATTGCTTAATGTTCGTTTGTCATAATACAATTCAGTAGTATTTCCCATTTCTATCGTATCCAATCCATTGACTTTTGCCGATACAAACAACTCTTCTGGTGCCAATACCGTTACTTTTTTCGATACCATACAGCCATTATTGTCTTTTGCTACTACAGTATATTCACCAGCAGGCAATTTCTCAAATACATTGGTTTTTTCGTATGTATTGCCACCATCTATGGAATAATCGTATTGATTGATTGCGGTGATTGTTCCGCCTTTCACTAGGATAGAGATTCTTCCATCATTCGATTTTGGACACGTTAAGCTATCTACTTTCAAGCTTTCCAATTCTACTTTGAATGGCTCTTTCACTTCTGTTTCGGCTTTGGCTATACAGCCCAAGATGTCAGTCACCGTTACTTTGTAGCTGATATTTGGCATCAAATTATCAATGCTAGACGCATTGCGGGTATCCAAATTCCAAGTATAGGTGAATTGTGGTTTGCCGCCTTCTATTCTTAGTACAATTTTACCATCATTAGCTCCAAAACAGCTGATATGTTTTACCGTGTCGATATGTGCTATAAATGGCTCTGGTTGTGGCATATCAAAGCTTTGTGTATTCTGACAGTTTTTGCTATCGGTTACGGTTACTGTATTGATACCCACTTTCAAGCCTATAGCGCTATCGGTATTTTGGTTCAATGGACTCCAAGCATATTGATAGGGTGGACGACCGCCCGATACAGCTATTTTCACGGTACCATCTTCGCCTTTGTAGCACGATACTTCTTTCATCTTGCCTACGATTACTATCTGTGCAGGTTCTTCTATAGTACCTAATGTAGAAGCTAAACAGCCATTGCCGTCTGTCACTGTCAAATTATATGTTCCCGCAGAAGCCGTTAATACATTGGTAGTAGCTGTATTTGCGTCATCCCATTGATATCTTAGCCCCCCGTTATTTGGCACTAATGAACTTGTATTAAAGGTCAATTTACCATCATTGCCGCCAAAACAACTTACGCTATCCATTTTTAAGGCTGCGGTAATGCGCAATTCATATAAGGTGTCTACAAATACCGTTTGCGTATCGGTACATCCTAGTTTATCTGATACGATTACTCGATACGATTCTAATCCTTTAAGTGCACTAGGCGTAAATCCTGTCTTTGGATTTGTGAAATTAGGCGTAAGTGTGGTAATTGCACTATAACCTCCATTGCTTCCTGCATTCAACGTGTCTATTTTCAATGAACCGTTATTGGATGTAATACAAGATGCTGGCGTTACACTGATTTTTGGTTTCAACGGACTTGGTTTACCTATGCTCAAGGCATTTGTTCCTGTCAAGCTCTCTTTACAACCATTTTTATCCGTTACAAATGCATTGTATATACCGCTATCTAAGCCCGTAAAGGTAAATGACGGCACATTGCTTTGCGATACAGACGATCCATTAGACAAGCGTACTACTTCATACGTATAATTGGATGTTCCCGTATTATTCGCATTCAATGTGATTTTTCCATCTTTGTTATAGCTACACGTTACATCGGTTTTAGTACCTGTCAATACTAATTTCGTTGGCTCTGTCATTGTAAAGGTATACGGAAGGATACAAGCCGTAGCTGTAGCTGTAGTGAAATAATGTATATTTACTGTTTTGCTACCTACATTCAAGCTGTCCAATATATTAGATGAAGAATCTTGGTTGGTGCCTGGTTTTAAATGATACTCGTACAATTTTCCAGAAGGTGATACACCTGGTTTTACGTCAATTAGTACTTGGCCGTCAGATAGACCGTTGCAACTAATGCCTTTACTTGTAATATGTGACACAGTTATTCCTGCTGGATCTGTTAATTTATAGCTAAATGGCACTTTACATCCCAAACTATTCTTTACAGTATCGATATAGGTTCCTTTTGTCAAATTTGTATTAGAATCTTTACCCACGATATATGCGCCACCATTCCAACTGTACTCAAATGGAGGAAAATTATCCACGACACTAACATTTACTTTTCCATCGTTGTAGCCTATACAAGAAGGATCGGTTACTAATGAATTTACAACTATTTTTGGATTTTGAGTAATGGTTACTATTTTTACAAAATCCGTATCACAGCCTTTGTTCGTTTTTACTTTCACATCATATATGCCCGCTTTAAGATTGGTAAAGGATTGCAAGCCTGCCGGTGGTGTAGGCAATGTACTCGTCAATGTCTTGATTAACTTTTTAGGCGAATTTTCATAAAGCTCGTACGTATAGAGCTTTGTACTCGTATCATTGTTTTTATTGTCAACCGCTCCAAAATTAAGTATTCCGGTGCTGTCTCCAAAACAGTTTACATCTACTTTATTGAATTGCGCTACGATGTCACAAACAACATCTTGAATTTTGATACTATCTCTTACTTTACAACCTTTGCTGTCGGTTATTTCTACGCGAACTGTACTCTTTGCTCTGAGTGAAACAGAATCGGTATTGATATGATTGGTGCTGTTTTTAATATTTGCCCAAGTTGTTGGATTGTTAAAAGTAGATGAATCCCATTTGTAGTTATAAGTGGAAGTACCTCCTGTAACTACAGCAAATGCTTGACCATCTTTACCACCAACAACGGTAGCGTTAACACCTGTTAAGGCAACTTTTAATGAGTCTGCAGGTTCTGCAATTCGGACACCTCTTGTGATTGTACATCCATTTTTATCAGTAATCGTTACCGTTAAGGAATCCGCTTTTTGTGTGAATTGATCTTGGAAAGATGGCATATTTGTTCCATTGACGCCAGTCTCAGATTTCCAGCTATAGGTATAGAATCCATTATTTGGAGTGCCGCCTGTAGGGAATGCTTTGGCATAACCCGTGGCATCGCCCTTACAATTTACATCTATTTTTGTGAAAGTCAATCCTAATGCTGTAGGTTCATTAACTGTAATAGATTGAGTTCCTGTACAGCCCGTCAACTTATCCGTTACGGTTACGGTATAGGTTCCAGCTACTTTGTTATTAATTTTGTATAATGTATCCGCTGTAGGATTACTGCTCCAAGCATATTTGTATGGGCCTGGTGAAGCAGGTGTATTCACACTCGCTACAATACTGTCGCTCTTTCCTGCATTACATAAGATTGTGGATGCAATTGTAGTAATATTCAATGGGATTACCGTTGCAGGCAAATTCAAAGTTTGTGTCCCTTTACAAGTAATATCGGATTTTAATTGTACTTCTAATTTATAAGTGTTTGCTCCTAAATTTACAGCTTTGCTTGAATCAGAGATATTTGGCGTCCATACAAAATTAAAGTCACTCGTTTTTGTTCCCGATGGAAGTACGGCTGAAATACTACCATTGCTTCCTGTACAAGTAGGCTGTACACTCGTCAATGTAAATTTAAGTGAGTCTTGAACCGTTACATATACCGTATCGGTTGCTTCACAAGGCAATGCCGATATTTTAACTACATATCTATATGTTCCCGGTGCGGTTGGATTTACCGTAATATTTGCTGTGTTAGTCGCAGACATACTCGGATCGTTTGGTGTGGATGTCCACGTAATGGTATGCGGTTGGCTCGAAGTGATGGTAGCGGTCAAAGGTATTGGTGTTCCTCCAGTTCCTTGGCTACATACTACTTTGCCTCCCGATGCTTTTACTTTAAAGTTTGGATCGGCTTTTACTTTCACTACGCCCGTATCAGAACACATTGTAGTACCATACGTTACTGTAAATAATGAATCATTTTGATTGGCATTAATAATCACTCTTGGCTTACTTGGTGTAGGTAATACCGTATTGATAAGATTGCTCGGTGTCCAAATACTTGAAAATTGATTATCTGAACTATCTACTCCTGTAACCGTAAAGCGAGTATGTGGCTTGGCTTGTGTACCCCCTGCAGCGATATAATTTGTAGTCATATCACACGCATCTACACCTACTGTATTTGAAAGACGATACCATACTTCATTACCTGCAGGCGCAGTATTGGTCAAATATCTATTGATAAACGATGTAGCTGCATTCTTCTTTACACAAATCTCTACAATTAGATTGCTATTGCCATCCCAGTCATATCCTCTGTCAAAGGTATAGGTATTCCATCCCAAAACAGGAGAAATGGCTTTGGTATTATATACCGTAAACATAGGAACACTTGCATTGGCTGTCGTTCCTGTGGTTGCTCCTATTTTTATCGTAAAAGATTCTATACTGGTTACATTTGCATTGATCAAATTAAAGGCAATGGATTGTAAAATACCCGCTTTGGCTCCTGCGCCACTCAATTGTGTTTTTGTGTACAAAATACGTGTACTAGATGAATTGCCAAGGCCGGTTGTGCCATAGATATTTGGGTAACAAGTAGCGCCCGCACATGATGCGGTGGGATAATTAATACTACCTGTAGCAATATTTGCAGTAGTTAATTGAGCATTGCTTTTATACATCGTAAGACCACAAGTAAAAGGTGTAATTATAGCGGATAATAATGTAGTATCACCGGGACAGATAAAGCTTCTTTGAGCTGTTGCGGTGGCATTCGGTTTTACACCCGTTATATTTACTTTTACGGTGTCGGTAAGAATACATCCGTATCTATTTTCCATTTCTACTACATAGCTAGCACTATTGATTGCATAAACCGTTGGACTACTTATACTTGTAGTCGTCCGCTTGCTAGAAGGGTCAAACATAGCGCCATTGGTATTCAACCATGTAAATTTATAAGGCGTATCCGATATTTGTGTGGTCAATACTATTGGGAACGTGTCGTGAAGACATATATCCTTGGTCTTGGGCGATAAATTGTATGTGAATGGGGGGATGACACGGATAAGCGTACTATCAAATATTGTACAAGTTTCAACCGTATCTAAATCTAAAGATTTTGCTAAATATGAAGTATTTGCAGACGGTGCTACATCTATCCACATACTATCTACTCCAGCTCCAACTATCCCTGTTTTAGGTGTCCAAGAAACTTTTTTAGAGGTTTTTGAATAAATACGAACTGGTTTACCACCAGGGCAATAATATCCTGTGTCTTTATCCAAAATCATCGATTGCATATAACGTATACGAACAGCAATTTCTCTTGATACTTTCATACCATAATTATTACAATAGTAAAAATCGAAAATTAAACGTTCATCGCCCGAACCTATTGCAGAGTCAAATGTAACAATACCATACATTGTATCAACTCCTGCTTTAGTTATTTTGGTAGTTGTAAATTTATAATTTACAAAATCCTTTGCAGCAGTTTTGTTTGAGCCTACTTCAGATAATTTCATATTTTGGTTAACAGCTCCAATTGCTTTAAATTGTATTTTACCAGGCTGACGACCACAGATTTCTAAAAAATACTGATCCAATTGATTTACTCCATACATTGAATCTTTTACAGATCCTGCATCATATACGGGATCACAATTATCTCTTACGGAAAATTGTAAATCTCTACATACATATCCCAAAAATTCTCTTGAATAACCAATGCCGTTAGGATTAGCTACTGCACGCCATTCAAAGATTGCTACAGCCATAACTGCTTCCTGATCTCTATCAGGCTGTGCACTAATTACACCTGTAAATGGATCCATCGTTACACCATTGACAGTATATAAAAAATTTGAGGCATTTAATGTAGGCTGGAATGTAACAGGTTGATTCAATAATTGAAATGCTAGATTAGGGTTAGCTGCTGGGCCAAACCATGGAGTATATCTGAGAAATGAAATTGAATCTCTTACAACTGTTTTACCATTTACAACAGTATATTTAGGATCAAACGTATCGGCAGGTCCGTGAGCATAGGTATTTACTTTACCTTTACACCAATAAGGTACAGGATAATTTGTAAAAATAACGGAATTATTTACAAAGTTTGTGTTGAATGCTGTTTGAACATATAAATCTGGAGATACAGTCAAAGTAGTAATAGTATTTCTACAACATTCTTGATACCCAGCATATGCTGGTCCAATATTTCTACCAACAGTGTACGTACATTTTAAAACTTCTTTCATTACACCTTTGATAAAATCAGGTGCTAATGGAGAAATATTTGGACCTGGACAATGCGTGATTTTCTTTGCAGGAACATCAGGAGGTAAACATAACGGTGTAACCTCCGACGTTTCAGTTGCAACTAATGTCATATTTACAAAAACATTAAACTGAGAGGAAACAATATTTAGTTGATTACTACTAAAATTGATACCACCACAATATCTATATCGTGTTAATGTAAACTCGTAAACACCGTTCACCGTATCTATCATTTTGTATGTGATGTCTGCACCCATTACGTGTGAGGCTTTTATTTCATTTTTACTTATGATAAAAGATGAAATAAAAAGTAGCAAAAACAACCATTTAGAATAATTTTTCTTCATATTTTCTATATTTGAATTGTTGCAATTTTTAAAAAAAAGAGCTTGTAAATTTAAACATTTTTTTCCTAAAATTATTATATTTTTTTTCATACCCTTTTATTTAATAATAAATATTAATTGCAAAAGTAATACAATGAGATGATGAAAAAAAATACATATTTTAAAGTTTATTAAGACCATTCCAATCAAATCGTCCATAAAAAATTAATAAAATAAACCATTTACGCATTTTATTATTAAAAAGACAAAGATTCTCTTGTATATATATATATATATATATACTATCTATTAACTACCAATCTATTGCTATTTTTCCAATCGTTTTTCCCTTTTCTAATTTTTCGTGTGCTATTGCTAAATCCCTAATTGAAAAAGTTTCTCCTTGCAACGATTTAAACAAACCTTTTTCTAATAACTCTACAACACCATTCATACAACGTTTTATGACCTCGGGCTTATTATCTGCAATTGCCAGCATATTTATTCCAATTATTGACTTGCTTGGCATTAACAACTTTATTGGCGAAAAGAAACCAAACTTAAATACTTGATATAAAATTTTTAATTTGTTTTTACTTTCACTTAATTTTGCAGAGCCAAACAATATCAATTTACCATCACTGTTTAATAATTTCATTCCTTTTGGAACATTTTCTCCACCAACACTATCAAAAATAACATCAATTTTTTTTCGAAATCCTAAACGTTTTACTCCTTCTTCAAATGGTTCTTTTTTGTAATTTATAGTATATTGTACTCCTAATGACTCAAGAAATGTACATTTTTCATCGCTTCCCGCGATACCAATTACCGTGCATTTTTTTGATAAAGCGATAGAAACAATCCCCAGCCCAACACCTCCTGCCGCAGCATGAACCAACACTATATCATTTTCAAATAAATTTACATTTTCAATAGCCGCATGATAAGCCGTACTTAACTGAGTAGCAATAGAAAGTGCATTATGACTACTCAAATCTCTTGATACTTTCACACATACTCGTGCATCTGCAACTGCATATTCGGCATATCCACCAAATCGAGTTAAGGCAACTACAAAGTCACCTTTTTGAAAATTATCAACCCCCTCACCTATTTCAGAAACCTCACCCAACACATCATATCCCAATACACATGGCATTTTGGGCATATCAGGATACAAATCTAAGCGAGCCATTACATCGGCATAATTCAAACCAAAGGATTTTACTTTTATTAATACTTCTCCATTTTTTGGTATTGGAGTATTTATTTCTTTAATTTCAAAAGCATTAACTGCATTTG
>CAZUUI010000025.1:10112-13983 GCA_964622955.1 uncultured Chitinophagaceae bacterium
TTCATAAAAATTGAATTTTAATAAAAAATTGATATAAATAAAGTAGTTATTGTTTCAATTAAATTGAATAGTTTGATAGATGTGACAGAACTATAATGAAGGACAACCAGTTCTTCTTGAATTCCTTCCAAAGCAACCAAAATAGTTTATAGATAATTCTGGAGAACCAATACTTCCTTGATTATTAGATATTTTACCGACATGAATATCATAGCTAAAAGCAAAACTAACACTACCTATATCCATCCTAAAAGCAGGAGCGATTGCATCGGTACTTTTATACCAAATCCCTAAATAACCTATTATAGGCATAGTAGTTTCTGTTTCAGGTTTTAATGTTTTGCCCAAATAGCCTCCAAGATTCCAATTAGTAACTTGTTGATATTGAAGATAAAGAGAAGGCAATAGATATAAATCGCTAAATGTATAATTGGCGCCTGCATGAAAATTAATTCTTGTAGGTAGTTTAAATTCTTGATTTGTAAAAGACACATTGGGTTGTGTAAGATGAAAAGCTGAAGCACCCATATATATATTTAAGGCTGAACTAGGATTTAAAGTTAATAAAGAACCAAAATTAATATCCGAATACATAGTAGATTCATTGGTGACTGATTCTGAAGTAGATGGCTTATATTTTACTCCATAAGCATCTATCTGATCATCAAAAATTAAGCTTCCGGGAGTAAATGCACGTTGCCCCATACCTCCTTGAATACCAAAAGACAAGAAGCTATTAGAATTTTTTCCAAAGCGCAAATGATATGCAATGTTTAAATATAAAGAATGATTTGAAAATGTGTTTGAAGCCGTTTTATCAAAATTCCCTATTAATCCAAATCCCCAAATATTCTGTAAATCATTAGAATTTTTTCCTAGATTAAAATCGCCCCCAAAAGTTGCTGACTGATATGACTTAAAATCATTGGAACCCATCCATTGATTTCTATATATTCCACTTACCCTGTAATTGCAATAACTATTTCCAGCAAAAGCGGGATTTATAGCCATTGGCATAGAATTAAATTGAGAATATTGCAGATCTTGTGCAAACATTTTTGTCCCAACAACAAACATCAACAATAATGTTATATTTTTCATCTTTACATTTATTTTAACTTTCAACAATTTGATATTTCTATCTAACTAATATTATTTCGCCTTGAAAATTTAATATTTTTCCATTGCTACATGCAGCAATTATTGTATAATAATACGCACCTGGCTGCAACTCATCTCCAGTATTATTCAACCTTCCATTCCAACCATATCGCTTGTCATTGGCATTGAAATTTTGTAGACTATAAACCTCATTTCCCCATCTATTATAAATTCTAAAATCTTTAATATCTTTGAGTGCATATCCTTTTGGATAAAATTCATTGTTTAATAAATCACCATTTGGAGTAAACCCCGTAGGAATTGTAATATCTTCTTTATTACAATCTGGATTTACCATTATCAATACAGAATCTATTGATTTACATACTTTATTATTCAAACTATAAAAAACATTGGCTTTATAATATGTTGACGAAAGTGGAGAAGCACCAGAGGAATCACAGGTACTACATGACATTTCGGTACTTGGTGTCCATCGAACACTATCCCAAGAACCATTAATATCTACTTTTAGGTGACTTATAGATCCAGCTACTATTTGCGTTGGGTTTGCGGTAACAGTAATAGGAAGTTTCTGTAAAACACTAATTTTTATTCTTTTTTCAACTCTAGGGCAATTTGTATTTTTTGTATAAACTTTATATGTAAAAGTATTTTGAGGTGTAGCTAATATAATTGAATCTCCACTAATTTTATCTATCCAAGTGCTATCTTCAAAAAAAATACGATTTGGACTTTGAATATTATATTTGATGGATTCTCCAAAACAAATTGCTGTATCCGTACTTGGGGTAATACTTAAATTGGGAATAGTATCTACTAAATGAACCAAGTTGGTAGTACTTCTACAACCTGTATTTATGTCTAAAAGATTTAAATTAACGGTAACATATCCAAAAGTATCCCATGTATTTATTCCATCTACAGTATTGAGGGAAGTGGGTATTCCCTTTGTATTTATAAATTGCCAAGTCCATTGATAATTTGGAAAATTTTTACCTTGGGTAGTATTGTTATAATACACAATTGTATCTTTACACAAAAAAGATATCGGTTCAAATGAAATTTTTGGTGGTGCAATGACACTAATTGTTTTTGAAATTGTATCACCACATCCAAAATTATCGAGCAAATATAATGTTGGGGTATAATTTCCTCTGACAGCATATGCATGAGTCTTAAAAACTACAAAATTTGTATCTTTAGAACCATCCGCATACTCTATAGTCCTAGTAGTTAATGTACCTTGACCATTAATAATATTTGGAGTAAATGTAACCGCAACACCATCACATGTAGTAGTTTTATCTAAAGTAAAGTTAGCAGTTGGTTTTTTAAAAACTCTAATTGGAATAGTTTTAGTAACATTTGCTGCAGGACCTATATCATAATTAATTTTTAAAGAAACTGAAAAGGTACCAAATGTATTATAGGTATATGAAATATTCGAAGTTGTGGATGTAAGAGTATTACCATCGCCAAAGTTCCATTCTCTTGACACTACATTTAGTCCAGTAGGGATAGCGTTTGTATCTGCAAAAGTTATTGTATTTTTTTGACATATAGTATCTCTATCTGATTTTAAATCCATTTGAGCATACACATTTCCCATCAAAATAAAGGGTAATAAAAATATGTATATTTTAACTTGTTTCACTTTTTTCAATTTTTATTCTTTAGAAATTTTTTGTATTCGGGCAGTCTGATCTAGATTTGAATACTCTTTCAATCAATCCAATGTATCCAAGACTCAATTCTATAGCTCCAAAGCCTTTTGAAGCATTACTTAATTCATTCATATTATGATCATAGCTCAATCCAATCATCATACCATTATACTCTAATCTAGCCATTCCAATGGCTGCATCAATTGAATTATTACCATACCTTAAAAAAGATCCGAATGAAATACTAGATTTATTCAATGAATAGTTGCCAAAAAGAAACTGTACAGATGTTCCTGCATTTATTTGGGTATGAACATCTTGCTTTGTTGCCAATAAAGTAGGTAAAACAAAAACTACATCCGTAATCCTTATCTTTGCAGAGGTATATATATTAAAACGTTTTGCTTTTTCAGCATTTGTATTTAAGAATGAATTTTTCAATGGTAATAGATGATCAGCAGAAGCACCAATAAAGAAATTAGCATTTTCTGAAAAAACAATTTGATAATTTAATCCTAATCCAACATCAAAACCTATAGCGCTAGTTCGTTGAATATCTTCTGGATTTAAATCTGGAGTAATAAAATTACCACTAATAAAATTATGATTTGCACCTAAATAGGTTCCAATGCTCAAAAACTGATCTTTTTCATAGCCAATTTTCTTAGTAAAACTAAAATTTAATCGGCCTAAATTATTACTTATATAGCCAAATTGATCTTCCCTATATGCACTAAACCCCACTCCTAAATAATCGCCATGCAACTTTTCCTTTAAAAATACCGCATCTGCGCTGACCCCCATAGATTTAATACTTGATCCTAAAGTGCTCCATTGAGTTCTATAGTTAGCGGATACTCTATAGCTTCCATCAAAAAAACCTGTTAAAGCAGGGTTTATATAGGGTTGTGAAGCAAAATACTGAGATAAAATCATATCTTGTCCAAAAGATAAATTAAAACTAAAAACTAAAAAAACACCTGTAATATACTTATTCATTTCCTTTTCTATATAACTTTGCTATGTATTAATTATTTATTTCAACAATAATCTTTGACCACTTTTTACAATTCTATCGAATT
>CAZUUI010000026.1:0-13831 GCA_964622955.1 uncultured Chitinophagaceae bacterium
AAGGAAATCAAGATTGCTCCCTCGTCATCTGTATAATCTGGAAGTTCAACCAATTTCTCTGCAAACAAGATAAAGCCATCGCTGCTTAATATTCTATACTGTTGCATAGTGCCTAGTGAATTATAGAAGTTCTCAATACCAATTTTGGCTCTAAGTTCTAATAACTTGGCAACCCTAGCATCTTGCTTTTTATAGGAGAATATCTTAGCCATTTTAATCAAACTATCATCACCTGATTGTATAGCTTCCATATTAGCAAAAGTAGCATTGTCTAATATACCTGACTCTTTTAATACATCTATGCCATTTAAAAACGCCTCTTGGTCTTTAAACTTAGTACTTTGGTCAATAATATACTTTGCTCTAGATTCAGGGTCTTTAAAATTAGCTGCTCTTGCAAGCGCTGTAGATATAGTCCTACCCTCAGCACTTACTTCTTTAGAACCCAAATCCTCTGCGGCTACAACATTCTTCATAGCAAGTTGCTTATCAGTAAGGGCTCTTTTTTCAGCCATCTTATATACTCTATTAGCGAAAGTAGCCAATTCATTAAAAGGAACTAATCTAGACAAGTACAATGCATTAGCAACATTTGCTATTTGTAATACTTGCTTTTCTTCAGGTGACAATGTTTTAGTAGATGTTTGACCTTGGAATTCAGTAGTAACTTCTCCTGTAATAGATGCCTTAGCTGTTTTAGCAGCATCTGCTATTTTTTTAACTCCTATACCCATCAATCCTACTTTTTGATACCAAGGCTTATCTCCAACTCCATTGTCAAATAATCTAAACTTCAAATCTTTTGGGGTATCTGGGTCTAATTTATCTAATAACATATTTATACTATAAGCCGTCATATCATTCAATGGAGGGGCAGGGGAAAAAACATCTGTCGCAGTATTTGTTACAATTGTCTCTAATATACTTCTATCTCTATCTTCATCCTCTTTTTCTGAAGAAACACCTTCAAATACTAATTTAGCAAGTTTTGTCATTGAAAACATTGACATACCCATAATAGAACTAAATACAGATAATTCTAAAGATGTAGCTAAAAATGACCTAGAAGCCGTAAATCTTTCCTGCATTGTAACTCCTCCTCCTGTTATAACGCCAAGGTCAACATACAATTTAGATTTACTATTCATTACAAAACCGCTAAGAGTCATAAATATGTTTCTTAGCGTTGAAACAATAGCTTTATTTGAACCCATAAACTTACTTTGCAAGTCTGCATCAGAAACGTTTTGTTGTAAGTTTACTTCCATCTCTGCCTTTCCAGCTGCAATTTTATCAACTTTATGGGTATCCCAATCAATATCGGGTACATCATATCCCTGAGCTTTGAGGTTCTTTTTATAATATGTAATCCGAGTTGCTCTAGCGACAATTTTATCACCATTCGCAAGCATATGTCTTAACCATTTTTCATTATGCTTGTCTAATTTTTGTAACCCCTTTTCAATTGCACCACTATTAATATCAGTTAAAGCTGATTCAAGTGATTTAATATTAGCTGTAGATTCTAATCCTCTTAAAGATATGCCATACCCAATTTCATCTAAGAATTTATTTACATCTGAATCTTTTTTAAAATAAATAGAAGAAGCAATAGAACCTGCAGTCTTAAAATCAAACCCTCCAGTATTGATAATGGTTTTTAAAATCATTGGTAATGTTTGAGACGGGAACTGCTTTAGACTTGTAAGAGAAGAAGAAACAATATATCTATTCATTCTAGACATTTGTTTTAAGAATCCACTTAAGTCATCGTAGTCAGGAACTTCCATATTTCTTGACTTCTTAACATATAGTGAAATCTTCTCTCTAAGTAATTTTAAATCTTCTTTATTAGTAATTATTTTTGACGCACCATCTGAATCAAGGAAAGATTTTACTTTTCTAATATCTCCTGCTGTATATACGTCAATTAATGCTGCCTGCATTGCTTTATTGGATTTATATACAAAATTCAATTGCATATATTTCCCTTTTGGAGCATTCTTTAAATTCTTTCTCTTAAATAGAGTGCCACTCTTTTTTCTAGGTATATATTGGTCGTAATTAAAAGTAAAAGTAGAACTCTTATACGGATCATACTTGGCTAAGTCTAATTCAATGTCTTTTATGGTCTCATCAACAGTTCTCCATTTAATTGGAGTATACATCATATCTTGACCTAATATTTCACCATATACATCTTTTGCTACTTGTTGCAAATCAGGATATACCTCCGAAAATGCATTAGTCCAATAATTAACTACACTTACATTATTTTTATCAACCTTAGATTCAACATCAGATATATTATAAGAGTCTTTTGCAATCTTATCAAATACTTCTCTATAAATTTTAGCTAACTCTAATTGCTTTTCAGATTGGCTATTTTCTATATTTTTAATAGATTGCTCTAATACAATCTTTTGCTCGTCAAATGTATTTTGTATGTCTATATCAGAACCACCTTGATTTCTTCTTAGATAAGCAAAAATATCTTGTTCTACAGCATTTGATATATGGTGTATATCTAATCCATTAGCTTTTGTATTAGAGAACTTATTAATATAATTTTGCATATATTTATCCGCTCTAACCTTAGCTTTTGTCTTATTAGTTTCCATATCTAGAATACCAGTCTTGTTCATAAAGTCAACTGTTCTATCAACTGTTCTGAACATACTAAATAATGTCATATCTAGATTATGAATATAATCAGCCCATATTCTTCCAGCTACCTTAGAATTGCCCCTAAATAAAGACAATGGCCTTGCTTTGTAGTTAATTGACTTGTAGGCCATATTACCTTCATATCTCTTAATTACATCAAGTAATCCATAATGGCTACCATTTGCAATAAAATTATCTAAAGATTGAACAACCTTATATGCATCATTTATAGGTAACTCATTAATGCCATTCTTAATTATGGTTGACATAATTTCTTTATCTGATTTAGAGATATTTTCATCTACCTCAAAACCAATAGATTTTGAACCACCATCAATAATATCTTTTGCAAATGCAGATAGTGTTTTAAATCTTTCATTTGTATATGCTCTTACATATCTAATTTTATCTTCAATATCAGGTACTTCTTGTCCACCCTCTACAGCGTCAATCATTTGCTCAATCTCTTGCAATGTCATATCTCCAGATATGGACTTTGATTGAACTAAATAGTCATAATCATTTAAAGCCTCTTGCTTTCTATTATTTTCTATATATTGTACTTGATTGTCAATATAGTCATTTACTTCATTTGTAGAGAATGCCTGATTGTATCTTGCAGACTTCATAGACACCATAGTACCTCTAAGGCCTCCATATACAGCTTCTGCTATTTTTGTGTATTCGTCTATATTCTCAACATCTAATGGATTTAATGCAGAAAATCTTTTTGCTGCTGCTACAAGATTTGGTTCTCTACTTTTTATTTTAGAAGCTTTATTGATTGCATCTCTTACTGATTGCGCATTATTAAACTTCTCGTCAAATGTAGCATCGCTAATAACCTTACCAACATAATCAACAAACTTATTTACCTTTTCAGGATTAAGTAAGTTTAACTTATTAGACTTATTTACAATAGATTTTAATTGAGAATTCTTTATCACGCCTCTAGCTTCTAATTTGCTTAATCCACTAGCTATTTGATTTCTAACACTATTTACATAGTCAACAGCTCCTTTGGAAGATTGTTCTCCAAATCTCATTAATCTCTTAAGGGCTGTCATCTCGTTTACTGTAATCTTCTTATTCACCTTGCCTATTGCTTTTGCAATACTTGGGGTTGTTTCTAAGCCACCTTGGAAATATTTAGTAGCTTCAACAATATAAGCTTCTCTAGCATTACCTTCTAGATTCTTATAGAACTCAGAATTCTTTAATATCTTGATTGCTTTTTGAGTAGCGCCTCTAACATCATTTTCACTTTTAGCGTATTGCTTCTCTGCAGCATCTCTCATTTTCTCAAAAACATTCTTTTGCTCTTGAGTAGAGAATATTTCAGGTCTAGTTATTTCTTGTTGCGTCTCGCTGCTGATAGGGCGATTGCGATTATCTGCTTCATTGGTCGCTTGTGCTTGCTCGCCTTCAACTCCCTGATATTCGCTGACACCGCCTGTTGTTGGGCCTTCTTGCCCTTTGCTGATTGTAGTGGCATTTTCTTGAGGTTTAGTTGTTTCTCCAGTAATAGGCTGTCTAGTTACATCATCAATTTCTGCTGAAAGAGGATCAGTACTAGTCTTAGCTTTTTCTATTTGTTTATTAATTAAATCTATTTCGTTTAATATAGCAGGCTTAGAAGATTCATTTGCATTCTTTAAATCTTCATTAAGAGATACTATCTTTTGCTGTAAACCATTAACAGTTGGTATAGCTTCAGGCCTTACATCAATATTTGCCTTCTTGGTTTCTTCCCAATTATCTAAATCTTCTAATATCTTCTTTGTAGCTTCTTCGTCTACTACGCCTTCTTGTTGTTGCTGTTTTAATGTTTCTTGTACAAAGCCTCTATCTAACTCAGAAATCATATTCAAGCTTTGAGACTTCATCCACTTAGGGAAATATGGTTTTGCTTTACCATATCCATAACCTAATGCAGTAAATGCTAATCCAACTGCTGCTTCTAACTCAGCATTCTCAATAGCCCTCTGTTTCATATCAATATCTGTTCCTGTATCTTCAGACATCTTAGCATCTCTAATCACAGACATACCTGCAGCCAATAAAGCATCTGAACCAATTTCAAGACCTGGTCCTGCCATTTTTCTAGCTGCACTTAAGAATGTCTTAGATGTAACAGGGCCTAATGCACTTGCAAATTTTGCAACTCTACTATTAACCAATGCTCCTACAAATCCTTCTGCAAATCCAGTTGCTAAATAAGTATTACGACCTTGTTTTGCTACATCATATGACTTGTATTCATCAAGGCCATTATTTCTAGATATATTAAATGCCTCTTCTTCTGAATCTAAACCTTGAGCAATAGCTTGAGGCAATGCAGCTAACGCTGAACCACCAACCAATCCAACTCCAGGAATAGACATAATAGCACCTGTTGTTAATACCTGACCTCCAACTTGACCAATCATTCTACCAGCTGCAGCTTTAGTTGATTCCTCTTCAGGAACTTCTAATTGATTTTGTATTCTTCTCCATTCTAAAAGACTACCTTTTTTGTCTTCTGGAGTCATATAATAAGAGAATGCATCCTTAAGTCTTTGAGACTCAGCTTTTTGTCCAAGCCAAACTGCTTCTAAGAAACTAGGAGCTTTTGCTCTAACTGATAATCCACCTCCTGCATCTTGATACACCTCGTAATCTCCATTCTCAATAAACTTTCTTGTTTCATTTTCCCATACATCTCTAGGGTATGCTGGCTTTCTTTCTCCAGAATACGCAATATCACCTGCTCTTTTTATGGCTTTTCTAATAACAGCCTGGCCTTCTACATACACCTTTTTCTCTTCCTTCTTAACATCTTCTGCTGTTACTGGAGTATAGTCTGAGCCTAAATCATACTCAGGAGTTTTAGGAAGCATTTCAGGCTTCTTAGAAACCCTAGTTTCCATAGGTGCAATAGGAGCTAGTACATCTTCTTGAATAGGAGAAACGGGCTCCATAGCCATAGGTGCAGGCTGAATAGTCTTTCTTTCTATTTTAGTAGGCTTTACGGCCTCTTTTTTCTTGTAAGGGGAGAATTGCTCACTTTCTTTATCTCTTCCTAGAATCTGCTTTAAAAGGCCTGCTTTTGGTCGTACAACCTCCACAGGAGTCTTTACTCCTTGGTAAGATAATTTAGAATTATTCTGATTTGGGTCTTGTTCAAGATTTAACTTATCTAAATAAGAATTGGCCATAATTTGCATTTACAGTTGTATGCAAATCTAACCATTTTTTCTAAGGATTTTTGAATAATATACTCTTCGCCTTATCTTTAACACCCTTCTTACCAGCCTTGTCCATTCTGAATTTATTCATTTTCTGAGTTTCTTCAAATCTTTGTGCAGATAAGTTTTCCGTTTTTAAATTATGTCTTACATTCTCTTCAGCCTTAAATTGAGCTAACTGATTGTCTATTTCCTTGTCTTTTATGCCAGCTAATTTAAACTCATTTTTCAATTGAGCATCGTCATATTGGAACCCTTTTAATTGTCTTGAAAAGGCATTATATGAATTTGCCAACATAATCTCTGGAGTTAGATTCTGAGCATTAACCCAATTGCCTGCTGTTTTTTGTATATTTTCAAGGTTTGCTATAGCTGATTGTCTTTGGAATTCTAATTGAGCATTACCAGAATTAGGAGGTATTGATAAACCAGCCATTAAATTTTCATAACTTTTTTTATAATCGTCTCTTAATTTTGAGTTACCTTGGAATACTGTTCTAGCTGTATTTATTGCATCTTCTGTTTTAGCACCTTGATATTTAGCTAATCTTGTTACTTTAACTTTCTTTTTATTAATTGTATACTCTTGACTCGCATCTTCATCAAACTCGTATCCTGTTTTTAAATTCTTAAATGCTTTTTCAGCAAATTGATAATCATTAACTCCTGGGGCTAAATCAATTTCATAAGGATTTTTAAAATTTTCAAAATTTAATTGACTAGCAGGAGTAGTAGTTAATACATTTATCTCATCCGCAACTTCATCTGGAACAGAATATTTAGCTTGTCCAATTTGTTTTACATATTGATTTCTTTGTTCTAATAATGTGTTAGCTGTTGCTGAGTTAGTATAGATTTCATTCATATCCTTCATTGCTCTATACTTAGCTTCTTCTGCCAATGCTAATTTAGCTGAATTTGCATTTGAATTATTTAACTTAGAGTACTCTAATGCAACTTTTTTATACTTCTCAAAAGCCATCAAAAACTCAGGAATATCTCTACCCCTGATTTTCTTTGTATCATAATTTTTCTCAAAATCTTTTAATTGCTCTTGAGCTATAAGTTCTCGTCTTTGTCTATTTACAGATGCTTGTTGTAAACCTTGAGCTATACCAGCTCCTAAGCCACTTAAATCTACGCCTTGTACTCTAAAGTCTATTGCCATATTGGTTTAATTAAATTTATATTTACTATTTACCTCCAATTAAAGAACCAGCAATACTACCAACTGCATTTAAAGCGCCAGTTACTGTTTGATTTAATCTATTTCTATCGGCAGTTCCTTTATTAATTAATGCTTCATTCTTCATTTGAGTAAGAGCATTAGCTTGTTGACCATATTGCATCTTAAGACCAATATTAGACATTTGATTTTCTCTTCTCATCATAGCATTTTGTGCTGCTAATCTTTTAGCAAAATCTCCAGAAGAAACCATTAATCCAGGCATAGCAGATAATATAGAACGTCTTCCACCAAGTGCTGAAAATGCTGCGTTTTGACCTCTAGCTTGTTCTTCACGAGCTATTTGTAAAGATGCTGCATCCATACCCTGATTAGCCATAACATTAGATTGAGCTAATGCTTGCTGTTGCTCAGGGGTCATATCCATATTCATTATGTTTTGTAACCCTTGATTTTCCATAGCTTTTGCTGCTCTTACCTTTTTAGTATGGCTACTTATTATTCCAGCGCCAAGCAAACCTAATCCACCACCTAAAACTCCAGCTAAAATCTTCCCACCTTTAGTGCCAAAAAAACCACCACTTTGTTGGTCTTCTGTAGGTATACTATAATTTTGTCTAGCCTTAGTATTCACTCCAGATATACCTGGAGTTCCCATCGTATTTGTAACACTTGAGGCAGGTACGCCTAAATTATATCCCATTTTATCTATTATTTAAAGGTTCTAATATTGAAATGTCTACGTAGTACAAATCTACTAAACTTTGCGGATTTACTGGCTTTAAATTAATTTCCATCCAGCTTCCCTTAAGTACATTACCATTGTAAAACTTGGTGGCATCATTTAATACCGTTGCGTCTCTTTTAAATGCAGCATGGTATTTATCATCTTTTATCTTGAAATCACTTTCAGATATTTTTGAATATTGCCCAAGACTTGTAGTAATATCTCCATTCGTAGCTGCAACCCAAGTAGTACTACCTAAAGTTGTTATTGTATTGTAATGTTTCTTAATATTTTGGTTTTCATTAAAGACAAGCTTTATTGATGGATTATATTGAGTTCCGTAGAAATTAGCATATGCATCTGTATTGTTGTGCGTCCACAATTCTCCGTTCTTCCATGTAATCAATAAGTTGCCAGCTGATTCAATCCACTCTGGGTAGTATTCATAAAAAGAACTATATGCATTTCTGTTTTCGGAAAATGCAATGGTATAATTAGTTAAGCTACTTGAACTGCCCTGTAAACAGCTTACATACTCTTCTTCAAAAACATCGTATATGCCAAGAATTTTAGCATATCCGCCATTACCAAAATTATCTGCATAGTTTGTTTTTTGATACTTAGATAACTTTTCGTTCAAGAAATAATGCGCTTTATATGTTTCTGTCAATGAAGTTATTCCATCATTAGAAAGTCTTAATTGAGCTCCTAAAACAGGGTCTACAAAATAATCCGCTTGAGCTGAAGAAGCCAAAGAACAGTATTGTTCTCCTATTCCGTAATCGCCTTGATAATATTGAATTTTATTAAGTATCTCTGTACTTTGTGACACAACAGTATTGCCATCTGCAGTTTGCAACATATTTTGCAATATTGGAGCAACTCCACAAGCTCTGCTTTGGAATACTCTCATTTGTCTGCCTCTTGTTTTCAATCTTTGGATAGCTCCTTTTTCTCTATCATACTCGTCAAGATTAGCAGACAAAAATCTATTTGTGTCGTTTATATTTGTATTTGGTTGATACTCAAGAGAATATCTAACTGTAGTTGGATAATATACTTGTTTTGCATACTGGTCTTTTATAAATGACCTACCATTGCCTATTACTTTAGAGCTATAATTATCTGAAAGAGATTGGTCTATAACCCACATATAGTTTATTCTTTGTCTGGTATAGACATCTCCTCTCTTGAAAGTATAAATAGCTGCTTGAGCGCCTGTGCCTCTTACTTGATTTTGCGTAGCTCCTTTGTGAGAGCGGTTGCCGTTTACATCCGTATATATTTCATATGTCTCTCCAAATTCATAAAACAATTGCAAGTCTGAATTAGGGTCTGCGTTTACAGAAGGACTGTACACATCAATAACAAATTCTGTATAACCTGCTCCTCCCCATTGAGACATCAACCAGTTAGCGCTTGAGTCTGTACTATTATCGTAAGCTACTTTTATAAAGTAACCAGCAGCAGCTGTTGAAGGATGTTTTGTAAGTAAGTCTAATATTGGGTAGTCTTTAACAGTGGTTACACCATTATACACTCCTAATACCCTAACTCTGTCTCCTTTTGTAAATTCGTACGCTGGCCATCCAGAAGTATTTGTATTGTAACCAGTAATATCCAAATAACCATAACTAGTTCCGCTTAAAAACGCTGATGTTGTTTTTATATTTTTAAATTCGGAAACACTAAGATTGTTTGTTCTAACAAAAGAAAAATATTTGGCCCAACTTGGAGGAGTATGTGTTAAAGAGAATGTAATACTAGGTATACTAACAGATGTTGCTCCTATGTTATTAGAAGTTATTTCTGGAGTATTTACATTCATATTTGAGGTAGTCACAACTCCGTTTGTTACACCAAACTCATCAAAGTAAACCAAACCAAATCTGTATGTAGACTTGTGCTTATATATAGCTGCATTTACATCAGTAACTGTTCCATTAGATGGAGGATTTGCCCAGTTTACACTATGCGCTACATTTAAAACCTTTGTATTTTGAGTTCCATTATTTGTATATGTAGAGCCAGTAAGCTTTATAGCTAATGGGCTAGATTGAGGAGCTGCTGTAATTCTAAAAGCTTGAATTGTAGTATTTGCATTTATAAGCGCAACCATAGCTGATTGTATAGCAGCTAATGTAGCAGAGCCAGCTTGCACTGTGTAACTTATACTTGCATTTGCCCAATGTATTTGACCTCCAGTATCATATACTGTAATGTTTAAATTAATAACATCACCTATATCTGGAGTTCCTGTCAAATAAATATAATAAGACCCATTACTATAAGGAGGGCTAGACGGTTGCATATCAGCAACAGATGTAGTTAATTTATCTGTAGAACTGCCTCCTCCTGAACCATTAGATACTAATTCCACATATGGGAAAGATATCTCATTATTTGTAAATGGAACATCAAATGTCACACCTTCAGTAATACCTCCATATATCAATACATTTCCATTGAGCAACTCTTGAGCGTTCGCTTTAACTGGAACATAATCAAATAAAAATGAATCTTCTGATTTATCTATAAATGGATAAGCTTCTGTATTATAAAAGCTATATCTTTTTAATCCATCTAGCGTTGTAGTTAATGCATTAAATTCTGAAATAGTTAATGTATCAACTAAAAATGTATCACTAAAAGTATCCACTATACTATGTCTAGCTCCTATTCTAACTTCCTTGATATCTCCACCTGCAGTAGGCATATCTACATATATAACATTATTGCTAGTAGGATTTATTTCATTTGAAAGTGTATCCACATTAGCAGGGGCAAACAATTTGCTCCATGGACTCCAGCAAGATTTAGTGTCGTCATTATATACCCATTGGTATCTAAACTGATAAACCTTATTCTTGAGCGTGTTAATATTTCTAGAACTATCATCAGCATATTGACATTGAGCTGATAATAATGGCATCTTCCTAGCAACTGTTAAGTATTCTTTCTTCCAAGCTGTGCCATAGGTTTTGCCACTAATTGTAGCCTCTTTTATATTCAACTTCATTGGACGATTTAGTCTATCAGTCCAGTAGAGTATATCTCCATCTTCTTCAGTTCTATAAAGTATATTAACCGATGCTATTGGGAATTTTGGGTCAAATCCAAAAATATCTTCCTGGCTATCTACATATGATATTAATAATGGAGATATCGCATTTGTTTTTACATCATACACATATATGCCATTAAAACCAGAAGAATTATAATTGAAGAAAAATACTCTGTGCTTTAACTCATCATAATGAGAACCTATACATTGATTTGTAGATGGCATTTATTATATTTTATCTTGTTTCTGTTTTAAGGTTAGCATTTGTAACCTTTTTATTACCTCTTATTGATTGGAACTTGTTCATACCCTGATTACCTCTAAATACTCCATTTTTAGCTTCTTTATGATGAGCTGAAGGTATTACATCATTTGAATCGTCCAAATTCATAATCCCAGTAAATGTTTTATTTATTAGTCTCATACTATGATTTTACTACCAATTTTTGTCCCATTCTAATTACATCATTAGCTTCTGTTAATAAGAATGTATTCTCACGAAGATTAGCCAATCTCTTTTGATTGTAATATTCTTTTCTTCTAAGCTGCTTATCACCCAAACTAGCGCGTCTGCCTAATGGTAAATGCTCTATATCTTTCCAAGCTATATAAGCCAAAACAGCTTCTCTGATTTGGATAGGAATCTTATAATCAACATCGTCAGCTGGAGAAGATAAATATTCTAAAACAACATAGTCATGACCATATTGATTATCAAGATATATTATACCTTGTTCTTCATCTATATCAAACATACCAGCGCTATTTAAAATAGCACCAGCACCAAATATGTTTACATATCTAGCTCCATCAAAGTAGTTAACATAAGCCAAGTCTTGTAGTCTATATGTATTACCTGTTGTGTTGTCTGTATTGCTGTCTGTTCTGTCGGATTGATTGATTTTATAGGAACTAAGATTTCTATTTCTTTTTAAAGTAGAAACTTCTCCTTGTGCATTGAATACACCTACTTTAGAGAATCCAATATAGTCAGATGGTAAATTTACTGTCTTGTTTGCATTAACAGCCAACTTCACAGTTTTTGTAGTTGAATATACATCCATACCCATCTCTTCTACACCTCTAACACCAATAGTCCATAATCGTCTATATTCAGCATTAGTTTGTTTAGACTGGTCTAGGTATTGATATATTACCTCTGAAAGTGGAACCCATTTTGCTGTATCTTTTGCCATATGTTTTAAGCTTTATCAACACCATCGTTTACATTATCTTCTGGTGTTCCTTTTCTTACTTTTAAATTATTTAATACCATTGTTATGATATCGTTCAAATATTCTTGAGGTACGTTTAATTCAGCGTCCAAATCAGATGTTTCTGTACTTACCATTCTAACTATTGCAAATCTACCTACCAAGTTAGTCCAGCTTTTAAACCATAATTTTTTGCCTTCTACCCAGTAGAATATCTTGCTAGGTGGCTGTTTTAATTGGTCTACATAATCTAATTCTCTTGGAGAAATAGGTATTGGAGATTTAGCCAATCCAGTGCTTGTAGGGAAAGTTACTGTAGATATGCCATAACCTCTAGATAATCCAAGTGGAACTTGTGGCAAGTCTAAAGAATAATATCCAGTATCTGAATCTCTTGTAATAGCTAGGTTTTTAAATGTAGCATAAAAAGAATCCGCAACAGTCTCTATACCATCTAGTTTAATAGCATCAGTATAGTTTACTTTAGCCATATATGCTATAGCTTCATTCAAATATGTGTTTACTTCTTTTTCAGATAGAGAAGCGTCATCGTTAGGAACGCCTCCGTAGAAGATACGTCTAATTTGCTCTATGAGTACTTTTCTAGTCATTATTGACCATCGTTTTTAACTGTTTGAGATATACGAATTAAATCGCCATCTTTTAAATTGATACCTATAATTCCTAATGTTCTATATACAATATCCATATGGTCATTTTCTGGCCACTCTAATTGTACACTATTTGCAGAATCATAAACTAAATCTCCTGTATATGCCCATTTAGCATCTGCTGGCTTTTTAAAATATACAATTTTAGCTGTTGCTAATGAAGCTGGCCAAAATTTAAAATTTGAACCAATCTCTGTGTATATAGGGTCTGTTGCTGTTGGGTTGTCTATAGGGTTGTTTACATATGCATATACTTTATCAGCACCTATTCTTTTTATAGCATAATCATCATCTGTAGTTCTCATTGCAGAAATTTTATAAAAATCTGTAGGCTGTGCAGCTAATTGTGCTGTTATAGTTAAACTACCTTCTTTTAAAAAGTTAGATAATGAACCACCTGTTGTAACATCGTTTGAAAATCCACCTTGAGGTCTTCTAGTACCCTGATTAAACTCCGCAGTCTCTCCTGTCAAAAAGTTAAGGTATTGTCTTTGAGCTGCATTTACGGCCATATTAAAGTCATCAGGTGATAAATAAGCTCCCTGATACTTGTCAACCATATATGATACCAGCTTGTATATTTCATTAATATTCATATTGCAAATATAATAAAAAAGCCCCGCGTAGAAACGCAGGGCCGTTAACCAATGAAACCATATAACACAAAGCGCCTTTAGGCTTTAACCATACTCTTTAATTCAATGTAGAAATCTCTACCTTTTTCTGTCAAACAGAACTCTGCCAAAAACTCAGCTGGCTTTTTGCCATCTGGGATTTGTACAATAAACGCTTTGGTATCGTTCCAAACAGCCTGACCTTTTACGTGAGTAAAACTGATTAGGCTTTTTTCCGTTGCTCTATCTACGATAAATTTAGAAAGAACTGTTGGGTTGCTATAAGTTTTTATAAACAATTCAGCCATCTTATTAGCCATATTGTAGTATAAAGGTCTTAAAGCTATTTCTGATATAAAGTTACCTTCCTTATCCTTGATATTAATACCTAGGTATTTAGCGTGAGGTAACATAATGTCGTAAGGAGCTGTTTTAGCTAATTCAGTAGCATTCATTTCGCT
>CAZUUI010000027.1:0-1012 GCA_964622955.1 uncultured Chitinophagaceae bacterium
CCAAAAATTTATTAACAATCCTCGTAATTTCAATATTTACAACTCTTTTTAGTTTTATGGTTGATAGCGACCCTAGTAATGAAAGTTTTATTACAACTGTGTTTGAATTAACAATGATTACACTATTCTTTTTTGTAATGTTAACCACTTTGTATTTAGTTGCAATGTACACGTATAAAATTGTTAATAAGAGGTTTTTTTAGCGTTTGGCAACTTACGTCGTCTCTCGCGTCTCGTAAGTAACCTCTTGATAAGCGTCTCGCTATAAAAAACTATATTTTTATTCAATAGAATCTAGCAGCCGTTAATATATCGTTGCAGCCATTTTAGAAAACTAATAAAAGTATATTAGGTCTTTTACTTCACCAACTCCATTATCTGACTCGCGGCGTTTTTGGTATCTACTTTTTCGATGATGTGTTCTATCATACCTTCGGCATCTACCACAAAGGTCACACGAAAAGTTCCTTCATATTCACGTCCCATAAATTTCTTTTTGCCCCACACTTCGTATAGTTTTACGACTTCTTTTTCGGTGTCGGAGAGCAAGGTATAGGGTAGATTTTGATTGTCTATAAATTTCAAATGCGATTTTTGATTATCTACACTGATGCCTATTACTTCTATATCCATTTTTACAAAATCTTCGTACCCATCTCTAAAACTACAAGCCTCTGCGGTGCAGCCCGGCGTGTTATCTTTTGGATAAAAAAACAAAATATTGCGTTTGCCCGCCACGGGAAAGCTAAAATCATTTCCATTGTGATCTTTTATTACAAATTTGGGTGCTGGAGAGCCTACAGTTAGCATATTTTTATTACTTTTTATTGGGCAAATGTAATCAAAATACCCTAGATATTTGTCCTAAAAAATTATTTTCACCAAATATTTGATTACATAATAATTTTAAATTTGCTAATTCATCATCCCCTATACTAATAAAAATTACTCCATCTTGTTTTAATAAATTTTTAGCTAACTCCGCCTCCGCGATTGAGTTAAAAAATTTGAT
>CAZUUI010000027.1:1022-13652 GCA_964622955.1 uncultured Chitinophagaceae bacterium
CATTGCAAATTTATATGAAAAAATTGATTTGAAATGCATCAATGCGTTTTTTGAACTTTTGAAAAATCATAAACCTAGTGAAATAGCCAAATGTCTTCAAAAAAAATAAATTACATTAATTTGCTTTATGCTACTTTTGCTTATATTTTGATATATGAGCCTACGTATTTTAATTTTTGCTTTGTGTTTTTTGCTACAAATTCAAAGTATTTTTTCGCAGCAGATTAGTGTGCTTACCTGTGGCAGAGGCGAAGAAATATACAGTACCTTTGGGCATTCGGCTATTAGGGTGTTGGATACTACTACCAAGACCGATGTGGTTTATAATTATGGTATGTTTGAATTCTCCGACCCTAATTTTATCCCTAAATTTATCAATGGCAAACTCGACTATATGCTGGGAAAAGAATCGTTTGAAGATTTTCTTTTTCAGTATGAATTGAGCCGAAGAAGTGTATCGGAGCAGGTTCTTAATTTGACCCCAACTCAAAAACAAAAGCTTTTGTCCTTCCTAGAATGGAATGTAAAAGAGGAAAATAAGTTTTATCGATATGATTTTTTGTATGATAACTGCGCTACAAAAATTATTCAAGTGTTGGAGAAAAATTGTCCAGGTGTAAAGATAAATTTCTACAAAGACGAATCCCCAAAAAGTTTCAGACAATTGATTCATCTTTATGCCAAAAATAGTGTGCCTTTTATCGATTGGGGAATGGATTTGGGCATTGGTGTTCGTACCGATAAATTGGCTTCGGAAAGAGAATATTGTTTCCTTCCCGATTTCGTTTCCAAGAGTTTGGATTTATCCAAAAATACAGAAATAAATCAAAATTTAGTCATTCTAAGTCAGCCTATTTTAGCAGGTTCTACAAACGGAGAACTCGGTTTTTTTGAAAATACACCTGTGCTTTTGGGTTGGGTTTTACTATTTTTGAGTTTTGGATTTGCTCATACCGATTCTTTACCTTCAAAAATCTACAATACGCTCATTTTTGCCCTTGTAGGATTGGGAGGTATCCTTTTGGGCTACGAATGGTTTTTTACCGAACATTCTGTTACCAAATTCAATTTCAATCTCTTGTGGCTCAATCCATTATTTCTTGTGTACGCATTTGTTTGGAATCGTCCATCAAAATTACAATTGCAGCTTCGCAAATTTTTGAGATTATCGATTTTTCTTGTGCTTATAGCGCATTTTGTCACTGGGCAAAATTTTCATTTTGCAAGGGTCTTGCTGATGATAGCGCTTTTTGTTCATCTGAAAAGCATTCATATTTTTTCAAATTCTCGTACTTTTATTATTAGAAGTTAATTATTTTTATGAAAATAGCCCTTTCCCAGCAGAATTATATTTTAGGTGATTTTGCGTTTAATATTTCCAAGATTAAACAAGATATTGAAAAAGCCATTTTGCACCAAGCGGATTTAATCGTATTCAGCGAGTTGGCTATATGTGGCTACCCGCCTACCGATTTCTTTGATATTGATGATTTTATCGAAAAATGCAATCAGGCCGTTGACGAATTGCTTCCATTGAGCTATCAAGTGGGAATTTTGATAGGAAGTCCTACCAAAAATAGGAAGCCAGAGGGCAAAGACTTGTTCAATTCTGCAATAATGTTGCATCAGGGACAGCGCGTGGCTACGGTTCACAAAACCTTATTGCCTACGTATGATATTTTTGATGAATATCGATATTTTGAACCCAATAAAACCTTTGAATGCGTATCGTTTAAAGGAAAAAAAATCGCTATTACCATCTGTGAAGATATATGGAATATTGGGAATGAAAATCCAATGTACGAGATTTCGCCTATGGATGAGTTGATAAAACAAGCACCCGATTTTATGATCAATCTTTCGGCGTCGCCTTTTTCATTTTCGCATTCGGATGAACGCAAACAAATCGTGAAAGAAAATTGTCTTCGTTATCAAGTTCCCATTTTTTATTGCAATAGTGTGGGTGCACAAACGGAAATTATCTTTGATGGAGGATCGTTGGTGTGTGATAAATTGGGAAATCCTATTGTAGAAATGAATTATTTTGAAGAGGATTTTGCGGTGGTAGATAGCCAAAGTTTGGGGATGGAAAAAGAAATACAGTCTTTCAAGGATAAAAACGAACGAATTTACAAGGCCTTGGTTATGGGCATTCGCGATTATTTTGCCAAATCGGGATTTAAGAAAGCCGTTTTGGGATTGTCGGGAGGTATCGATTCTGCACTTACTTGTGTGTTAGCGGCCGATGCGCTGGGAAGCCATAATGTATTGAGCGTTTTGATGCCTTCGGAATTTTCTACTTCACATTCGGTGGAAGATGCGCTCAATCTATGCAAAAATCTCAATAGTCCGTATGAAATTTTGGAGATTAAAGATAATTTTGATTCTATTTTAGGGAATTTAAAGCCTGTATTTGGCGATAGACCTTTTGATGTGACGGAAGAAAATCTTCAAGCCCGAATTCGTGGAATGCTTCTTATGGCGGTGTCCAATAAATTTGGAAATATTCTCCTCAATACTTCCAATAAAAGTGAAATGGCCGTTGGCTACGGTACACTTTATGGCGATATGTGTGGTGGTATAGCGGTTTTAGGCGATGTGTACAAAACCGAAGTGTACGATTTGTCGCGTTATATCAATCGTTTGACCGAGATAATTCCTATTAATTCTATAGAAAAAGCGCCGAGTGCCGAATTGCGCCCAGGACAAAAAGATCAAGATAGTTTGCCACCTTATGAAATACTCGATGCGGTTCTATATCAATACATTGAGAAGAAAAAAAGCCCAATGGATATTGTGGCTATGGGATTTGAAGAAGCCTTGGTACGCCGAATTGTCAATATGGTCAATCGCAATGAATTCAAACGCTTTCAGGCAGCACCTATTCTTAGGGTTTCGTCCAAAGCTTTTGGATACGGAAGACGCATTCCTATTGTAGCTAAATATTTATAAATTATTCAAAACTAAATTTTTATGAAAAGAGTTTTCTTATTTTTTATTGCAATTATTTGTTTTTATAATTCACAAGCCCAATTGTTGTCGGGCAAAAAAGAATATACCCGAAAAGACTCGCTTAGAGGTACTTTGTTTGAAGAGCGCAGTTGCTTTGATGCTCGAAAATATACACTTATACTCAACGTAGATATTGTCAAAAAACATCTTTCGGGTTCGGTTTTGATGAAGTTGAAAGCGGTGTCTGATTTTCAAAAAATTCAATTGGATTTATACAAAGAAATGGGTGTAGAAAAAGTAATGTGGGGCAATGTGCAATTGATGCACGAACGTTTTGACAATCATTTTTATGTGTTTTTCCCTTCAAAAATTGAAAAAGGAAAGGAAATCGAAATTGAAGTTTTTTATTCAGGTTCGCCTGTTGTGGCCAAAAATGCTCCTTGGGACGGCGGTTTTGTATGGACAAAGGATAAAAAAGATTTTGATTGGGTAGGTGTAGCTTGCGAAGGCGATGGCGCTAGTCTTTGGTGGCCTTGCAAAGATCATTGGAGTGATGAGCCCGAAGAAGGTGCGGTTATGAATTTTTCGGTTCCAAAAGGGTATACAGCCGTTTCAAATGGTATTTTGACAAAAATAGATACTACTTTAGCCGATAAATCTACATTTCAATGGAGTGTGAAAAGTCCCATAAATATTTATAATATCAATTTAAGCGTTGGAAAATACATTAGATTCAACGAATTATATCCTTCAAAAGAAACTCAATTGCCTTTGTTGCTCGATTATTGGGTGCTTGATTATAATTTGGAAAAAGCTAAAAAACAATTTTCGGTAGTTCCCGAAATGATGGCTTGTTTTGAATCAAAATTTGGTAGGTATCCATTCTACGAAGATGGTTATAAATTGGTAGAAACGCCTTATTTGGGAATGGAGCATCAGAGTGCTATCGCTTATGGAAATAAATATCAAAAAGGGTATTTTGGCAATACGAAATTTACAGGAGGCTACGAATTTGATTATATCATTATTCATGAATCGGGACACGAATGGTTTGGAAATAATATTACAGCCGCAGACCCAGCCGATATGTGGATACATGAGGCCTTTACAACCTATTCGGAAAGTGTATATGTAGAGTGCTTGTATGGCAAAGAAAAAGCGGTGCAGTACATCAATAACAATCGAGCACGCATTCAAAATAAAGAAGCCATTCAAGGAGACTATGGCGTAGCCAAAGAGGGCGATGGAGAAATGTATCAAAAAGGTTCGCTTTTTATTAATACATTGCGCCATGTGATTGACAATGAAGCTATTTGGGGGACGATTTTAAAAGATATGAATGAAGCTTTCCGTCACAAAACGGTTCATTATCGAGATATTGTAGCCTTTTTTAGCAAAAAAGCAGGTAAGAATTTAGAGCCACTGTTTCATCAATATGTTCAAAAAGCACCTATTCCTGAGTTAAAAATTCAGGAAAAAAAATCAAAAAATGGCAAAGTTCTTTTGACGCTTTCTTGGGATAAGACCGATAAGAATTTTGAAATGCCCATCTATATTTTGGACGGCGAAAAGCAACAAAAATTTGTGGTAAAGACGAATAAGAAATCACAGGTTGAAGTGTCTGAAAATTATAAAGTAAATCAAGATTTTGGCTTTTTTACTATAAAAAAGTAAATTAACCCTTAATTTTAATGTTTTATAGCTTAATTTTGTAGCTTATACAACTTTAGGTTTTATTTATGCGCAGTTTTTCAAACGATTTTTACCTCAATGAAGATTTAATCTTTGGTCATCTTGGACATTTTTTAGTGCTTTTGGCACTTACAAGTTCATTGTTTTCATTTGTTTCAGGGATTATGTATTATTTCAATAATACCAAATATAACGAATTGAAAAAAACAGCTCAACAGCTTTTTTATGTTCATTCCTTTTCAATTTTTGGCATCTTATTGTTATTGATATATATGTTTAAGACTCAGCAATATGAGTATCATTATATCTGGCGTCATAGCAGTACCGAATTGCCTTGGTACTATATTCTTTCGGCTATGTGGGAAGGACAAGAAGGTAGCTTTTTGTTGTGGATGTTTTGGCACGCCGTTTTAGGTTTGTTTTTGATGCGAAAAATAAGTGATTTGAGGATAGGTGCATTAGCTATTGTGGCTTTGATCCAAACTATGCTTTGCAGTATGATTTTGGGAGTGGAAATTGGCGACTATGCTATAGGTTCGAGTCCTTTTATTTTGCTCCGCAATGAATTGAGCATTCCTATTTTGGAACGTGCCAATTATTTAGAATTTATTAAAGATGGCAATGGATTGAATATTTTACTACAAAATTATTGGATGGTAATTCATCCGCCGGTATTATTTCTTGGCTTTGCCAGTGTTTCGATTCCTTTTGCATACGCATTTGCATCATTGATGAAGCGCGATTTTGAATCGTGGACAAAAGAAGTAAGTCCGTGGGCTTTATTCTCAGTAGCAATGCTCGGTTGTGGAATACTTATGGGTGGAAAATGGGCGTATGAAGCCTTGAGTTTTGGTGGATTTTGGGCTTGGGATCCTGTAGAAAATGCCAGTTTTGTTCCTTGGCTTTTTATAGTCGCTGACGTTCATACTACAATGATATACAATGCTACAAAACATAGCCTCAAAGCCTCGTATTTATTCTATGTTTTAGCGTTCGCCTTTGTATTGTATTCTACGTTTTTGACGCGAAGTGGCATTTTGGGTGATAGCTCAGTGCATTCCTTTACCGATTTAGGTATGACAGGGCATTTGTTGGTATTTATTGGTTTATTTTTAGTGCCTTCTTTTTTGATTTTGGCTTTTTATTGGTCGAGATTACCAGAGAAAAAAGAAGAAGAAAATACCTCTAGTAGAGAGTTTTGGATATTTATTGGAATGTTGATTGTAATAGTTTCGGCATTACAAATTACATTTAGTACCTCTATTCCCGTTTGGAACAAAGTCTTTGGAACCAAAATGGCGCCTCCTATCAATGCCAATGCGCATTATAATAGCATACAAATTTGGTTTGCTATTTTTACGCTTTTGTTGATGGGACTTTCACCTATTTTAAAGTATATCAAGACCGATTTTAAACTCTTGAAAAAATCTTTTTGGATTTCGATAGTAGCATCCGTTGCCCTTTCCACAATTTTGGTTTATTTTTCAGAAATTCCATTTTTTCAAAAATATAAAATTGGTACAAAAGATTCATTTGTAACAGTTCAATTTTTGTCATCCTATTTCTTGCTTTATGTCAGTTGCGTTTGGAGTTTGTATATGAGCATTTGGTTTGTGGTAAAAAATAATTTAATCAAAAATTATAAAACTTGGGGCGGAATGATTGCTCACGTTGGGTTTGTACTTTTGGTTCTAGGCGCTTTATTATCTCAATATCAGAAGAAAGCCATTTCATTTAATATGAGTGGTGTAGATTTTGGGAAAGAATTTGATGACGAAGAACAATCGAGCAATACCCTTTTAATTAAAAATAAAAAAGAGCTAATGCCTCCTTATGAGGTAACCTATAGAAATAGTATTCCTACCAAAAAAGGTGCTATATATCACGTGTTTTTTCAAAATAGTAAATCGCCGAGTGATACATTTAGCCTTTATCCCGAAGCAATGTTTATCAAAGAAGGCGAAAATACTCGTTTGAATGCAGAGCCTTCGATAGCACATTATTTAGGGAAAGATGTATTTACGCACGTGAGTTCGGTTCCCGATACCGATGCTGCCAATAACAAAGAAAAAAAGAAAAGCGCAAAACCTGGCGATACATTGTTTTCAACCAAAAATGCAATTTATTTTGAAAAAGTAGTAGCGTCCCCTTCCAAAAACGGCGAAATTCAAGTGACTGCAACGTTGCATATCCTCGAACAAGGTAAGCAAAAAGAAACATTGAATCCTGTATATGCGTTGGATACCAAAACAGGTGGGTTCAATAATCCTTCTTTTAGTTCAAAAGATGGCGAGTTGAAGTTGAAAATTTCGGAGATAAATCCTGAAAAAGAAGAATTTACCTTTGCAATAGAAGAAAAAAATCCTATAAGCGATTGGATTATTATGAAAGCCATTGTGTTCCCACAAATCAATATATTATGGCTGGGATGTATCCTTTTGGTATTGGGTAGTTTGATGAGCGCTTATTATAAGAAAATAGCGAAGTAAGATTATTAAAATGATATTTAGAGCTATTCTATAATGTCTAAATAATCTACATTGTCATTCATGAAATTATAAGGCGAAATTTTTTTGCTTAAAAAGTTTATTGTTCGAATGAATTTCACAATCATCAAAAGCGAAATTGGAAATAATCCTTTGAAAAATACTAGCCAAATAATTTTAATCATATTGATGAAAGTAATCTCGATAAAATCAAATCCTACGCCTATCAAAAATAAAATACTACTAAGTAGAAATAATAATAGCATATAAAATTGAAATTCAGAATATAAGGACCATCTTTTGTGGCTATTTTCAAAAATAAAAGGTGCAAAATAGATGATTAAGATCTCACAAATAGCCGTAATAATACAAACTACTAAAATATTAAGAGGTGAGTTGTCTACGCCAATATATGACTTGGAGTCAAACATAGCTAAAAAACAACAACTATAGATGAAACATACAAAGATGCTTCGCAAATATAACTTGTTAAAACTGTATTTTATCAAAGGAAAATTCAACAACCATTTCATAGCTCAATTCACATATTCTTTTAATTCCAAGTTACAAATATCGTACATTTTGGATTAAATTAAAATAAAAAATGTGAAAAAATTAAAATAAAATCAATATCAAATCATTTTCAAATGAATATGAAACGCTACATTGTGAAAAATCCTACATCATTAACTACTTTTACTATTTTTAGCTGGTCATTTTCCATTTCATAGAAATAAAAATCCTCAAAAAATTCAATAGTTTCTTTGTCTTTTGGTTCATATCCATGTTTCATTATACAATCTTTCATATATCCTTGAATATAAACTTTCATTGAATTAATATTTGAGTTTTCATCAAATGATATTTTATAGATTTTTATTTTATTGATTTCAACATTTCCAATATAATTATATTTCCCTCTTTCTTTTTGTCTATTTAAAGTGTTTTGATAATAATTTACTAATTTTTCGGAGAAAAATGAAGAAACTAAATACATATTCTGTTCCATCCAAGCATTTTGAAAATTAATATACTGTTTTTTTATTTTTTCTATTTCGTTGTCTAGTATTCCATTTTCATTCATTTTTTTATGTATAAAATGCGATTTAATATCGATTATAATGAGATACAAATAAACTAGCACAAATGAAATAACAATAACAAATATTGCCAAAAGAATTATAATAACTACTTCTTTTGTAGTATAATTACCCGAATAGTTTCCAGAATAACGACCATAACTACCACCACCAAAGCCGCCGCCTCCGCCTCCTCCGCCATGACCACCACCGCCACCGCCACCGCCGCCTCTCGCGAAGGATTGCAAGAAGTTGTATGTCATTAAGATAGATAGAATGATTTTATAAATTATTGTGTTTCTCATAATATAAGTATGTGAAGTTTGCTATCATCAATGTGAAAAATAAAAATATAATGATTTTGAGAATGAAGTCCATTTTTTCTTTGAATTCAATAGTTTTATATCTATATTTTCGGATAATAAATAATCTGTTAGTATCTTTAAACAAAAAATCAAAGAAGAAGTGATTGTTTCCATCTAAAAGGTTTTGATGTCTTATTATTATTAATCTTCTTATATAAAAAAGGGCAATAATAACAAAACTTAGTATTTTGTTGAAATTTTCCATTACTCCATCAAATCTGCAAATACATTTAAAAATGTTTGTTCGGTAATGATCCCTACAAGTTTTTTGTTTTGGAGAATAGGCAAGCATCCAATTTGATATTTTTTCATTAAAGAAAGTGCTTCGGATAATTTTTGATTGGATTCGGCAGTAATAGGATTTCGAACCATTATATCTTCAATCGATACAGGCAACTCCGAATCGTGGTGTACAAATCCGTTTAAGTTTTTGAGCAAATTGCGCGAAGATACAATTCCTTCCAAGTCCCCTTGTTCATTTTCTACCATAATAAAACGTATTTTTTGCCAATCCATCATATCGGCTGCAAGCTGAATGATGTCTCCGGGACGCACCGTAAATAGGTCTTTGTCCATACATTCTTCAATAATAATTTCATTGATATTTTTCTTCATATTATTTCTTTTTATAGGTATTTTCCATTGATGAACGGGAATATTTTCTTTTTGATTTTGAATAGAAATGTCTACCAGTGTAGCCAAGGCATCGGTATGCGAAATGTCTGATTTTTTGAGCGATTCAAAGGCGTTTAGCGTCCATATAGCTCCGTTTTGTCCGATTTGATTTCGCTCTTTAATGATTTGTAAATATTGGGACACTTGCGTGGAATCTATATCCATTTTTTGGAGTCCTTCGGCTGCTATAGGTAATAATTCTTTTTCTATAATTTCGGTTACGGCATATTCTTTGCCATTTGCTGTTTTTATTTTGGCAAAAATACCGTTTCGTGCCGCTTGCAAAAAATTATTTTTAACCGAAGCAAAAGGCATTTTAGTAGCAATTTTTTCATCTTGCATCCCAAACATAAGCCCATACCAAAATGCTGCATTTGCCATTTGGTCTGCTACCGTAGGTCCCGCAGGCAAAATCCTGTTTTCAATTCGCAAATGCGGCTCGCCATTCATAACGCCATACACGGGTCTATTCCAACGATAAATAGTGGAATTGTAAAGCTGAAGTGCTTTTAAATCGGGCGTGATTCCTTGAGCAAATTGTTCACGGCTGGTTTCTTTAAGGTCTGGCACCATCAAGACTCTATGTAAAGATATGTCTTCGTGAAAAAGTTCTAGGGCGCTTTCATTCACCCATCGATTGCCAAAAGTAACCCGAGAATGCGCTTCTCGTATGGTGTTGGTCGTTTTGGAAACATCTATTGATTGACGAAGCAATGCTATTCGGGTTTCGTGCCACAATTTTTTTCGAAGAAACAAAGGCGAATTAGCTGAAATAGCTAATAATGGTGCCGCTATGTACTGCGACGTATTATAAAATTGTGCAAACAAATGAGGCGGAACTTCTAAGTGAATTTGAAAGCTTGTAGTAGCCGCTTCAATAAAAACACTGTTGTGTTTCATAAGCAATTCATCTTCTCCTTGAATGCGCAGTTCGTATTCTTCCCCACGAGATTTGAGGATATTATTTACCAGCTCAAAATAGCGTTTCAAAGGCGTAATATTCTCCAAATCAATGTCGATATAGCGCAATGAAGGAATAATGCCTCCGAGATAAAAACGAATCTCTTCATCGGTTTTATTGTTTAATAATTGAAATAAATTCAACAATTCTGTTTCCATTTCTTGAAGACAACTCGCTCCAAAATCTCGAGGTAACAAGTTGATTTCCAAGTTAAATTTTGCCAATTCCGTAGTGAATTGTGGATGATTCAAATTCTTTAGAATGGTTTGATTTATGGGCAAAACATTGGCGTGTGAGTCTACGATACACATTTCTTGTTCGGCTCCTATACGAAATTTGCTTTTGGAAAATGCGTTTGAATTCATCATTTTTCCAAGAACGGAAATGTCCTCTAAGAGGTGCTTTTTAAAAAGATTTATTTTTTCTTTTTGCATAAAAATTGGCTACATTTTTGCTTTTACTTGATTGCCTCGTTGCATCATCTCTTGCGATTTTTTCATATTTCCCAATTTTGCGTACGACGCAGCAAGGTTAAAATAAGGATTTGGGTCATTTGGCTTTGCCAATACAACCGCTTCTAGCAAAGGAACGGTTTTTGCTATTTGTCCCGTCATTCCATAAGCTACCGCCAAATCTTCATTCCAGAGCGCATTCGTTGTGATTTTTTTAGTAGCTTTTTCTAAAAATGGAATTCCCTCTGCTATTTTGTTCATACCACGCGCCATACTGATTCCTTTAAGATAATTGGCGTCTGCATTTTCAGGGTCTTGCGCCAATACTTTTTCAGCTAAATTCAATGCTTCTGTAAAATTTTGAGCATCTTTTGCTGCCATTGCCAATTCAATTGTTTTTTGGATTTCATTTCCACCTGACGTTTTGCTTGAAATGGTCAAAGCTTCTTGTGTTTTGCCTTGTTTTATCAATATTTTTGAATAAATATCACTGGTTTCGGGATGTTCAGGTTTTATCTCGTGTGCAGCTTTTATGTAAATATAAGCCGAATCTAGCTTGCCTTCATTATAATAAATTATCCCAAGATTGAAATTAGCATCAAAAAATCGCATAGAACGATATTCTATAGCTTTTTTATAATAAAATTTTGCTTTAGAATTGTCTCGGTCTCTTTTAAAGTATAAATTGCCGAGAAGAAGCCAGGTTTGACTATTTTCGGGGTAAATGCCTAACGAATGCGTAAGAATTTCTTCGCTTTTTTTGAAAAAATCGGCTTTTTGGGTGTTGTCTTTTACTGTGTCTGCCATTTCTTGATAGGTTCCGCCAAGTGCAGTAGCCACTTTTGCACTTTGATTTGAGGTGATATAATCTGCCTTGAACAAGGTGAAATTATCTTTCCAATCCAAATTTCGGGCTATTGTTTTTCCTGAAAATAAAATGCTGTAGATTGTAAGAAATAATAAAAGGGGCAATTTATATTTTGAACCCAATCCTTTGCTAATAAAATAAGCTAGAATTAATAAAAATCCTAAAGAGGGTACAAATACAAAACGTTCATTCATAATAATTCCCACTTGAAATAGCACATTGGAAACTATAGAAAATGTAATGATGAAAAACATAATACCAAACCAAATTTCAGATTTAGAATTTCTATTTTTATAGATATAAAATAGTAATCCCAAAATGCCAAGAAGAGCGCCTAATGCTAGAGGATGGCTCAATGATTTGTATGGAATTTGATTGAAATAATAATCGTGTGTAAGGGGGTGTGGAATTAGTAATAATTTGAGATATAACCAAAAAGAATACAACGTAGTGCCTATACGTTCTGTGCCTTGGGCATATACAAAAGGATTGTTCAATACTTCACTCGATTCTGCCGTTACACTGGACTCGGTGTATTTGAAACGGAAGATTAAGTATAGGGCTGTAGCTAAAAAGAGTGCACCGTAAATTTTGAGGTATTTTCCATCCCAAAAAGTATTTTTTTTATAGAATAATAACAATGGAAAAACCGCTAAAAAAGTTATGGCATTTTCCTTGCTGAAGAGAGAAAGAGCCAATGCAAAAAATAAATAAATTGTGCCTTTAAGATTGGGCTTTTCTACATAAAAAAGAAACAACAGGAATGCACTCACTCCAAAAAGCATTGCTAAAATTTCGTCTCGTCCTTTTATATTGGCTACAACTTCGGTATGGATAGGATGTACACAAAAAAGAAAAGCGGTAATGAATGGAATGCCAAAAATCATTTCTTTTAAGGAAGAATATGCTTTCTTCTCAAACAATTTGTATAAAAATAGAAAAATTAAACTACACAAAATCCCATAAAAAAAGGTGTTGACAAGATGACCTACAAATGGATTCCTTCCAAAAAACTCCCATTCTATAGCAAATGTAATGAATGAAAAGGGTCTATAACGCCCTCCACTGATAAGCTTAGCGCCGTGTTCTCCAAAAAAACC
>CAZUUI010000028.1:0-13614 GCA_964622955.1 uncultured Chitinophagaceae bacterium
GATAGCTAAAGGTTGTTTTTTCGCCAGTTTTTTTCTTGATTTCACCTTCAAATATAACAAAACGATATTTAGTCCATTCGTTCCAATACATTTCATTAGCAGTACTTTGTGGATGATCAAATGGGAAAGAAGTTGGATTTGCGTTATTGGCAAACTCTGAAAGACCTGCTATAAAAGTAATTTTATTTATATTTTTCAATTCTCTAGCACTATCAATATAAGTAATACTATCAACCGATTTTTTATGAAATAAATGTAATGAAGCCAATCCTTCGGTGTTTGAGATAGAATCGATAAAGGTTAGATTGGATACATAAAAGCTCAACCGACTCACCATTAATGAATCATTATCTGATAAAGCAAAATACTTGCCTAACTCAAGAGCTTTAGACCCAATTTTTGGGGCAATTTTCACCTCAATTTTGGTATAGCTGGTTGGATTAGTAACAGAATTATTGCCTCCACAAGAAATTAAAAAAAATAAGCACAAAGCAAAATAAATATATTTTTTATACATTTAAAACCAATTTTATTTGCAAATATACTATTTTTGTAATGAAAAACTCAAAATAAAATGTTGATAATAGAGGATATCCTTGTGAGTGAGGAAATATTTGAAAAAAAATTTGTTTGCGATTTGCAAAAATGCAAAGGTGCTTGTTGTATAGAAGGGGATTGTGGTGCACCCTTAAAAAAAGAAGAAATAGCTATTTTGGAAAGAGAATATGAAAATTATAAACCTTATATTACTTCGGAAGGTATTGAAGCAATTGAGAGACAAGGATTTTATGTTGAAGATATTGATGATAAATCACCAAACACCCCTTTAATCAATGGAGGTCCTTGTGTATTTATTAACTATAAAGAGGGTATTTCTTATTGTGGAATAGAAAAAGCCTATTTGGAAGGGAAAACTACTTTTAGAAAACCTATTTCTTGTCATTTGTACCCCATTCGAGTTTCAGGAGTTGGTGAATTGAAAGCCGTAAATTATGAGACATGGAGTATTTGTGCCGATGCTTGTACATTGGGCGAATCCCTTTCGGTACAGGTATATAAATTTTTGAAAGATCCTATTGAAAGAGCTTTTGGAGAGGAATTTTATAAGGTTTTGGAAGATTACAATTCAAAAAGACAAACTTTAAACTCCCTTTAAAATTCGGCCTAATTTCTCCAAAACTTTTTGTGAAATTTGTCCATTAACCACTTTATATTTTGATTTTGAAAATGTAAAGATAAATGGTGCGTCATATGCCAAAGCGATAACTCTAGACAATCCTCCTAATTTTCCAATTCCAAGTGCTATAATTTCATCATAGAATGCATATAAGGCCATAAGATTTTTTAAATCTCTAATCGTATCCGTTTTAGTAACAATTTTAATAATATCAGGGGTGTAAGATTGTATTTGCTTACAAACTTTCGTTAGTTCTTTAATGTCAGGTGTTTCAGAATAATTATGATGAGATATAATAGTCTTACAGTTGTTCTTTTGAGCGGTATTTATCAAATCTTCAAAAGCTCCTTTAGGGGTGTCAATATCAATATCTACGTATGCTGCGCCATTTTCTATTGCTATTTTCAATGCATGAATACGCTGTTCCAATGTAGTTCTATTATTTTCTCTGAAAGTAGCAACTAGATTTTTTGAAGATCTAAAAATGATCCCAATTTCATCATCCGTAAAGTTTGAAAAATCCAAACGTACTTCGGTAAGAGTTTGTGGATCAATATTTCTTAATAATGCATCCAACTTTTTTTCATAAATAACCAAACAAAGTCTCATAGTTATTAATTTTTTACTAAATTATACAAATCTCTAAAAAAATTTGGATAGGATTTTGACACTACCGAAATGTCTTCAAAAGTAGCGCCTTCCTTATTTCCGAGTGCAAATATAGCGAATGCCATAACAATTCTATGGTCTTTATAGTTTTTTAAAAAAAAATTGTTAAAATTATCGCCCCCCTTTATAGTCATAATATCTTCGTTTATAGCAATATTTCCACCTAAGTTGCTGATTTCATTGAAGATAGCTTGAGATCGATCGCTTTCTTTGTTGTGTAATCTTTTAACACCTTTTAACATTGTGATTCCTTCGCATCGAAGTGCCAAAACCGCCAGAATAGGGAATAAATCGGGGCAATCCGTTGCATCAAACTCAAAACCGTTTAATTTTCCCTTCAAAATGGTGATTGAATTGTTCGAAAAGGTTACATTTGTACCACATTTTTTCAAAACATCTATGATTTTTCGATCGGCTTGCTTCGAATCCATTTGAAGTCCATGCAAAGTGACTTTTCCATATAGCGCTCCAGCTACCAAAAAATAGGCAGCACTGCTCCAATCGCCTTCAACAGTAGCTTGAATTGGGACAAATTTTTGAGTACGGGGAAAAGTATAAGAATTATCTTTTTCAATTATTTTTATACCAAAATGAGACAACGTTTCCACTGTTAGGTCTAAATAGGGTTTGCTCACATTATTTTTTAGCAAAATGGTATGAGGTTCGTTATGTTCCATCATGGCATATAAATAAAGCAATCCTGTTATATATTGGGAGCTTTCGGTAGAATCGATTTCTATGTCTTTTGGAAAAAAAGGTCCCGAAATTTTAAAAGGCAATTTTCCATTATTTGATTGAAATGGGATATTGAGAAATTGAAAAACTTCTTCAAAAAACATCATATTGCGATTCATAATACTACCTTCGCCATCAATAACAGTTTCAGAAAGTTTTGATGCCATTGTGGCTGTAAACATTCTACAACTTAGACCACTTTCACCGCAATGAATATGTAGTTTTTTATCGGGTATGCCTTGTGAAATAATTTCTAAGCTATTTTCAGATATGAAATTAATAGTAGCCCCACAAGTTTTTAAAATGTTCAAAGCCGCTATTTCATCATCTGAGTGTCCAAAATTATGAAGATAACTTTTTCCTTTAGCTAAAAGCATCCCAGCTAGAAGCCTTTGAGAATGACTCTTTGAGGCAGGAGCTACCAATTCTCCTTCTATTTTACCTATAAAACTAATAGTCTGTTGCATTCAAAAATTCGTTGAGGTAAATTTCTATTTGAGAAATAGGAAGTTTTTGAATTTCGGCATTTCCTATCTCTTTGATTGTGATAAAATCTATGAAAGAATCATTTTTTTTCTTATCGTGAATCATTTTTTCAATAATTAGTTTTGGGTCTAATTGGATAGACGTAGGAAGATTGTATTTTTCCAAAATAGGTTTAATTTCCGAAAGAAATGAATAGGAATTATTTAATTTTTCGGAAATAAAACAAGCAAAAACCATCCCTATAGCTACCGCTTTTCCATGTGAGATATGCGTAATGGACTCTATAGCATGCCCCAAGGTATGCCCAAAATTTAATATTTTTCGTTGACCTTCGTCAAATGGATCGGCCTGAATGATATGGCATTTGATATCTATGCATTTCTCAAATAATTTTTGTAAATTTTCATAGTCAATATCCTCAAAATCAAAAGATTGGATTTTTAATTTTTCAAATATTTCGGGCGATTTTATCAATCCATATTTGATAATTTCGGCAAAGCCATCATAAAAATCACATTTTTGTAATGTATTCAAAAACGATAAGTCATATCCAATAAAACTAGGCTGCGATACTGTACCAATTACATTTTTTATTTCTCCAAAATTAAATCCATTTTTACCCCCCACAGCCGCATCCACACCACTCAAAACTGTTGTTGGAAAAAATCCAAATGGCAATCCTCTTTTGAAACAAGATCCTAAAAACCCAACAATATCCGATACAATGCCTCCGCCCACGCCTATCAAAAGATAATTTTTGTCTACTTGAAATGCTAGTAATTGTTGAATATAATGCTCAAAATGTTTAAAATTTTTTGAATCTTCATTACCTGCTATCAATATTTTTTTTCCAATATTTAAAAACTTTGAAGGATGAAGGTTCCACACATTTTCATCAACAAGATAGCAAATATTTGTTTTCTTTTTTATATGTTCATTTACAAAGGATTCAAAATTTGCGTCAAACAAAAGTTGGGTATTACTTGTAAAATGAATGTTATAGGATTTATCTTGCGACATAAATGTTATAAATTGCAAATTTACGAAAATATTATTCTATATACATCATAAATACGCTATTTTTGCGTTAATTAATTCCTTAACCTTAAAATACTAATTGCAGATGTCATTTAAGCAAAAAAGTCCTTATTTTATTATTCTTAGTTTTATTTTCTTTTTAACTAGTTGTGGCAAGATAAATTTACTTTCATTAGAACAAGAAAAACAGCTAGGCCTTCAATCAAAAGCACAGATTGAAAAACAATATGCTGGAAAAATAATAGGACCAAACGACCCAAGACATGCCTATATCGAAAGTGTAAAAAATGCAATTCTAAACTCAGGACAGGTTAAATATAGAAATGATTTTGCTTGGGAGGTTAGAATTATAAATGATCCTACTTTGAATGCTTTTTGTACTCCTGGTGGTTATATTTATTTCTATACAGGACTAATTAAATATTTAGATAATGGCTCAGCATTGGCTGGAGTAATGGGACATGAAATAGCCCATGCTGATTTAAGGCATAGTGGCAAACAATTGACGACTCAAATGGGAATTGATTTGCTGTTAAGCATTCTCGCAGGCACTTCGGGTAATGATATCGCTCAATTAGCTGGCATGTTTACACAAATTGGCTCATTGACATATAGTAGAGATAATGAATCTGAAGCGGATGCTAATTCTGTAAAATATTTATGCCCAACAAAATATCAAAGTGACGGGGCTCATTGGTTTTTTCAAAAATTAATTGACAATGGAAGTTCTCCAGGTGTTCCTGAAATATTAAGTACACACCCCAATCCAGACAATAGAGTAGCTAATATAAAAGCTGAAGCTGCTAATACTAGTGGATGTTTTAGTTCAAAAATTAGTTATTCAGACCCTGAATATTTAGCTTGGAAAAATAGCTTCTAAATAAGATAATATGATGAGAAATATAATGTATCGTCTTTTGTTTTTACTTTTAGTTTCAAGCAAACTAATAGCTCAAGACGTACATTATTCTCAAATAGCAAATTTTGGAATGTTTTTTAACCCCGCTAGTACGGGCAACTTTAATGGAACTTCTCGTGCCATGGCTATTTTTAGGAATCAGAATATTACCATTGCAAATACTCCGGTAACAGGAGTGTATAATTCGTATGGAGCTGCTTTTGATTCCAAAATATTTAAAGAAAACACAGGAGACAACACATGGTCAGTTGGTGTGCTTTTTAATGGCGATCATGCAGGAGAAGGTACATTGTCAACTCATGATTTGATGATTGCTACATCCTATAAATTAGCATTGGATAGGTATGGTTCTTCTTTTCTTTCTGCAGGCATACAAGGCGGTTTTACTTCAAAAAGACTATTTTCGTATGATTTAATTTTTGGGAATCAAGTACATGAGTTTGAGTTTGATCCAAATATTCCAAATTTTGAGTCGTTTTTGGATGGTCGTTCTCAAATTCAAGTAAATCTTAATTTAGGGGTTTTGTGGCAACAAAAAGTAAATGATGGTTTTGGTTATCAAATGGGATTGGCTATATATAATCTCAATAATCCAAATCAATTTTTTTATGAGAATTCGAATAGTAGTGTATATAAACGATATGTAACACATGCTGGAGCTGAGTTTTTTGTGGATGAATCTATGGTTCTTGCACCTTCAATTGTATTTATGAAACAAGGACCTGCTACTCAAACCAATATTAGTATGATTGTTAAAAAAAATATAAATGAATATGTAAATGTTATAGGAGGGTTTCGATATCGTATTCAAGATGCTTTTATTTTACAAGCCGGTGTGGAATATCAAAAATATAGAATCTCTGCTAGTTATGATTTTACAGTATCTGGACTTAGTAGTGCTAATAAGACACAAGGAGCATTTGAACTTTCTTTTGGGTATATTTTTGGAGAAGAAACAGAGGTGAGTCTAAGTGGAAAACAATTTTGCCCTACATTTTAAAAAATATACCTAAATTTGTAAAAATAAATTCAAAAGTATGAAAGAATTTTTAAGTATTAAATGGATTGCAATATTAGCTGTAATATTTATTACTGCTTGTGGAAAAGATGAGCTAGAAGATTCAGGCTACAATACACCCATAATGATAACACAACCAAGTACAAATCCTGCTGAGTTCAAAACCAATACCCCTATAACTTATTCCACTACGTTTACTACGGATACTATTATTGATTCGGTAAGAGTCAAATATATTGTAGATTCTATGAATATAGGAAATAATGAAGATTCCTTGAAGTATTTCAAAACGTATTTGTTTGCAAGGAGATATAATGTTCAAACAATTACGGATGTATTAGCACTTACTAAATATCCACCCATAAATGGCTATGTAAGAATTAAATTTGAGCTTTATACGTCTAAAAGAAGCCGTGTAGAAAAATGGCTAACCATCAAAATGATATAATATGAATCTTTCCGATTGGCGAAAAGAATACGACAAATATAAATTATCCGAAGATGCAGTAGAATCTTGTCCCATTAGACAATTCCAAAAATGGTTTGAAGAGGCTCATAAAGAAGGCGTGGAAGAACCCAATGCTATGTCTATAGCTACATGCGGCAAAGATATGATGCCCGAAACACGAATGGTATTGTTAAAAGAAATAGAAGAAAACGCATTTTTATTTTATACAAATTATACAAGCGCAAAAGGAGTAGATTTGCAAGAAAATCCAAATGCAAGCCTACTTTTTTATTGGGAAAAATGCCAAAGACAAGTAAGAATAAAAGGCACGGTAACCAAGGGAAGTAGAGAAAAAGCCGAAGCTTATTTCGCTTCAAGGCCTGAAAACAGTCGGTTTTCAGCTATGGCTTCGCCTCAAAGTCAAGTTATTGAATTGGAACAATTGGTTAAAAATTTAGAAAATATTATCAACAATCCTTCTAATGCCAAATGCCCAGAAAATTGGGGAGGCTATTATGTTCATCCCATTGAAATTGAATTTTGGCAAGGACAACCCGGACGACTCCACGATAGAATTATTTATAAAAAACAAGGCGAAAATTGGATAATAAAAAGATTAGCCCCCTAAAAGTTAAAATTTTATGAAATATTTTTTATTAATACTTATATTTTTTTATGCCTTTAATTGTTCAGCACAGCAATCTGATTCCACAAAAAACAATGACTTAGAATCTGTTATAATTGATCATTCAAATATTGCAAGCCTAATAGGTTCACACAAGAAAATTATTAAAAAAAGTCCTTTTGCAGAAGGCTATCGAATTCAAATTTTTAATGGAAATAGCAGAGAAGAAGCTATGAAAGTAAAATCGGATTTTTACAATAAATTCCCTTCCATTAGATGTTATACAATATATCAGCAACCTTATTATAAAGTGCGTGTAGGCGATTATCCAAATCCTGAAAGTGCTAGAAATGATTTAAAATTATTGGGCAGATATTTCCCCTCTTCCTTTTTGGTGCCCGAAAAAATTAGAAGATTGGATAATGAAGAGGATAAAGATGAAGACAGCAAAAAAAAGCCTTGATTTTAACTTTTTGTCCACATTTTAGTTGATTTGAAAAAAAAAGTATTGCAGTCAATTATAAAAGTTTATAATTGCAGTTCAAATTGTAAAAAAAATAATTGAAATAGAAGATGGCAAAGGAAATTTTTGAAATAGACTACATTATTAAAACGTCTCCACGAATTCTTTATGATTTTGTAAAATTGCCTACGCATCTATCTCAATGGTTTTGTGAGCGTTGTGATAATAAAGGCGATGAATATACCTTTATGTGGAAAGGCTATAAAGAAAATGCTACACTTATTGATGATATCGAAGAAGAATTGGTAGCTTTTCAATGGGAAAATAGCGAAAATGATGAGTTTTTTGAATTTGCTATTCAACAAAATGAAATAAGTGGCGATACCGTTCTTATTATAACCGATTTTGCAGATGCAAGTGAACTAGAAGATCAAAAAATGTGGTGGGAAAACCAAGTGGTGAAGCTACAACGTGCTATGGGAAGCTAATATTTTCCTATGAATATTTCGGAAAAAGAACACAAGTTTCGTTTTTTAAAGGCTTATGCCAAACTCTTGGATGGCCAGTTTACGTTACCTTTTTTCAATTTTAAATTTGGGATAGATCCTATCTTGAGTTTAATACCTTTTGTAGGGTCATTTGCAGGATTTATTACGGGTTTTATCTTTATTTTGTTATCGCTTCAATTGGGTGCAGAAGGAAAAGTAATTATTCTAATGCTTCGCAATATTTTTATTGATTTTTTGGTGGGAGAAATTCCTGTGCTAGGTCAAATAGGGGATTTTGTAATCAAAGCCAATGAACGAAACTACAAGCTCATAGAAGCGCATTATTTTGAAGGAAAACACAAAGGAAGTGGCATCGGAATCATAATAGGATTTTTATTGTTTTTATTGCTTTTTATTGTTGGAATGGTGTTTTTATTTATTAAATTGATAGCGCTATTTTCACATTTTATTTTATCATTATTCTAGGTTTATTATTCATTGATAATGAATAAATCCATTCTTGGTTAAATCTATTTTGTTTATTTTTGCAGTTATGAATCCTACCAAAGAACGTGTACGAAAACCAGATTGGCTCAAAATAAAATTGCCTTCTGGAAATAATTTTAGCGAACTCAACAAAAATATTCAAGAGAATAGACTGCATACAATATGCGAAAGTGGTCGTTGTCCCAATAAAGAAGAATGCTGGGGTGCAGGTACGGCTACCATTATGATTTTGGGAAATGTATGTACTCGTTCGTGTCAATTCTGTAATGTTGAAACTGGAAAACCCGAAGATGTAGATATTTTTGAGCCGGCCAGGGTGGCACAATCGGTGAAAAAAATGGGCGCAAAACATATTGTAATTACCAGCGTGGACAGAGATGACCTTATAGACGGTGGTGTGGGAATATGGGCAGCTACCGTACGAGCTATTCGAAAGCAAGCACCGGGTGTAACGATGGAGACATTAATTCCTGATTTTAAAGGGGACATAGCTATACTTGACAAAATAGTAGAAGTATCGCCCGAGGTAGTTTCACATAATTTGGAAACGGTAGAACGATTGAGCCGAAAAGTGCGTATTCAAGCTCAATTTGATAGAAGTTTGTTTGTATTGAAATATTTGAAAGAAAAGGGTATTCGTAGAACAAAATCGGGCATAATGCTAGGATTGGGCGAAACGGAAGAAGAGTTGTACGAGGCTATGGATAAATTGCGTGAAGCAAATGTGGATGTTATCACTTTGGGGCAATATTTACAGCCTACTCGAAATCATTTGGAAGTGCAACGATATGTAACGCCCGAAGATTTTGAAAAATATAGACTTATTGCCTTGGAAAAAGGCTTTATGTTTGTAGAAAGTGGCCCTATGGTTCGCAGTAGTTATCATGCCGAAAAACATATTTTATAGTTTTTTTGAATTTGGTAAAACAAAATTCGATTTTTTTTTGTTATACAATTTCATTATACGATTTTTTCCATGATATCAAATCTTCTTAGTTATAGCTCATCGTTTGTTTTAGGCGCATTGCACTCGCTAGAGCCTGGACATGGTAAGTCTATAGTGGCTTTGCATACATCGCAGTCAAAGAAATTTTCAGATGGATTTATGATGCTTGCAAGTCTTTTGATTACGCATTTTTCATTGGTATTGGCGGTTTCTATTTTATTTTTCAAATTACCAAATTTTGAGCATATCGAATGGTTGCAAGTAGGGTCTTCTATCATGATTATTTTTTACGGTTTGTTTTTATTAGTAAAAAAATCGAAGAAAAATGATGATTATCTAGGTTGCAGTTGTCATGAAACGCATACGCATTCTCACGACAAAAAATCGCATAAAGAAAAGATTTGGCTAGGGATATTGGCAGGGCTTACACCTTGTCCATCGGTTTTGTCGCCAATTTTTATTTCGTTGAGTACCGATAGTTTTAAGAATATATTTTTTTATGTATTTTCATATATGTTGGGCGTGATAGCCGTATTCTTGGTATTGTATTTGTTGGTTTATATTTTCCGAAACAAAGCCAATCAATGGATGTCAAATGTCAGCAATTGGTTCAATCCACATATCTTTAGTGGCGCATTGATGATAGCTATTGGATTGTTTTATTTATTTATCCATTTCTTTCACGATCACGCATAGTTAATGAAAATAAAAGTGCTATTAATAGGGAAAAGTTTCCCTGATTTTACAAAAGAAAGTATAGACTATTTTACCAACAAAATCAAGCATTTTGTTCCTATAGAATGGGTAGAAATTGTGATGAAAAAAACCATAGACCATATTGATACGATGAAGCAGCTAGAAGGAGAGGCTTTTGAAAAATATATAGACAAATCGGATTTTGTAATTCTTCTGGACGATAAAGGCAAAAAATACACCAGTGAACAATTTGCTCAATTTATACAAAACAAGCAAGATACGAGTGTAAAAACCATAGTTTTTTTGGTAGGCGGCGCGTATGGATTTTCACAAAAAATATATGATAGAGCCGATAGCAAATTGTCCTTGTCCGATATGACATTTTCGCATCAAATCATTCGTCCTATTTTTTTGGAGCAAATATACCGAGCCTATACGATAATGAAAGGCATTCCGTATCATCACGCATAAACTTTAATCCAATAAATCGGGTCTGCGCTCTTGAGTTCTAGCAATAGATTGATCCAATTTCCATTGTTCAATATTTTTCTGATGACCGCTTAGTAAGATGCTAGGAACTTCCATCCCTTCCCAAACCTCAGGCCGTGTATATACGGGAGGCGAAAGGAGATTGTCCTGAAAACTATCGCTGAGTGCCGAGCTTTCATTGTTTAATACTCCCGGAATAAGCCTTCCAATGCTATCGGCAAGAACTGCCGCCGCCAATTCGCCGCCTGAAAGCACATAGTCTCCAATAGAAATTTCTAGGGTAACATATTTTTCTCTAATTCGCTCATCTATACCCTTGTAATGCCCACAAATCATAAGAATATTTTCTTTTAATGACAGCGAATTAGCTATTTTTTGATTGTATGTTTTCCCATCGGGACAAAGGAAAATGATTTCATCATAATGTGTGTTTTTCTTCAAATCTTCGATACAAGCCGCCAAAGGTTCGCACATAATAACCATTCCTGCATCACCTCCATATTGATAATCATCTACTTGACGATATTTTCCTATTCCATATTCGCGGAGCGAAATGAGATTGATTTCGAGAAGCCCTTTGTCTTTGGCACGTTTCACTATGGAATGCGTCAAAAAACTTTCGATTAATTCGGGAATTACGCTAATTATATCAATTTTCATTTTTTAAATATCTAATAGTCCTTCGGGAAGTTCAAAATATAAAGCTCGTTTATCTTCATCTTCATTTATAATCCAATCTTTTACAAAAGGGATTAAAACCGTCTTTTCAGAGTTTTCAAGTCTTACTTCGAGTGTAGTTTGTGCTTTAGTTTCATATATTTCTACTACAATTCCAAGCATAATGTTTTTGTCATACACCGTATACTCCATATAGTCCTCCCAATCTATAATCTCAAAACATTGTTCTGCAATATGTTCGGGAAGGAAAAGCTCCATTTGATTGAGTCCTGTAGTTTCTTCTTTGCTTTTTATTTTTGTAAATTTGACGAGTGCCGATTCGCCATCAAAATCTAATTTTTCTATTAAAAAAGGGGAAAAAATTCCTTTTTTTTCAATAAAAAATGCCTTGAAAGTGTCTTCAAGCAAATCATAATCAAAAGCCACACGCATAGTGCCATCAAATCCTTTTGATTTTAAAATTTTCCCAACTTTAATAAATTGATTATCCATATATATAAAGCAAAAAAAGTGAAAACTGCTTTTACACAATTTTCACTTTTTTAATTTTGATGTCTTTTTAGAAATTATTCTGCTTCTGGAGCTGTTTCTTCAGTAGCTTCTGGAGCTGTTTCTTCAACTGGAGCATCCATTACTTCTTCATTTGCAGTTTCTACAACTACATCTTCAGCTATTTCTTCAGTAGCTTCTTCAGCTGGAGTTTCAGCAGCTGCTAATTTCTCAGCATAAGCTTCTCTTTTCTTCACTTCCTCAGCCATTCTTTGAGATTTTTTAGCATCTTTTTCAGCTGCTAATTTTTCTACTCTTGAAGCAATTTTGTCTGATTTGTACTCAAGCCAAGCTTGCATTTTAGCTTCCATTTCTTCTACTGTCATTGCACCTTTTCTTACACCTCTAGCCAAGTGTTTTTTGTACATTACACCTTTGTAAGAAAGGATTCTTTTAACGGTATCAGTAGGCTCAGCACCACTCATTACCCACTCAAATGCTTTGTCGAAATCAATATTGATCGTTGCTGGAACGGTCAATGGGTTGTAATCTCCAATTCTGTCGATGAATTTTCCATCTCTTCTTGCACGGCTATCGGCCACTACTACATAGTAGTATGGTCTTTTACTTCTTCCGTGTCTTTGTAATCTTATTTTAGTTGCCATAAAAACTTAAAAATTAATTAAAAGTTAGTTAAAAATTTTGAGGTGCAAAAATACAATTTAATTTTTAAATGAGTTGATATTTTTTATCTTTTTTAACCCGTTGAATTTGAACTTCTTCTGAAATTGGGGATTGGTGTAAAATATTGTTTATTAATTCGATACCAAAATACGGAATAAGCGATACGCCTTTGGTGCCAAACCCATTAAAAATAAATAAATTACGGTGCAATGGATGAACATCTACAAAAGGTCTTCGGTCGTGTGAAGTCGTTCGAAAAGCACCCAAATGGTTTAGAATTTCAAACGAATTTTTATCCATAAAGAATTTACATTTTTCTAATAAATCACTTTTAGCTTGAGCTGTATGCGAAGATTCATTTATAGAAACACGATCAAAAGTAGAACCTACCCAAAAATGTTCTTTGAATTTGCAGATAAATTTTCCTTTGTGGATGACATTTTCTAGTTTAAAATCTTTAGATGTGATTTCCAAAGCCTCACCCCGATTGGGAGCAAAAGGAAGATGGTTGAAAAAAGGATTTTCCAAAACCCCTATTCCTTCAGCAAAAATAATGGAATTGTATGTAATTTCTTTATAGCGATTTGTAGTTAAATCTAGCTGACCGTATTCAAAATTTTCAAATAATATAGATTGATTATTCTGAAAAATAGTTTCTAATGCATCTAAAAAATCGGGTACGGCTACCTGATAGGAATTTTTTATTAAAACTTTTTGGTTTTCAATGATTTCTATCCACTCTTTTTTTGAATCTAAAGATAATAGCAAATTTGTGTACGATATAGGATCTTCTACATATTTTTCTATCAAAATAGGATTGATAAATGATTGTTGATCAATTTGATAAAAAGATTTTGCGGCGTTGAGAAAATCATAATATTTCCAAGAAAGTACAAAATTTCTTCCTGAAATAGGATTAATAATTCCTGAAGATATCATTGAGGCCGCTGGTTTTTCGTTTTTTATGATTTGAAAAGGAATTCCTTTTTCAAATAGGATTTTTCCTAGTGAAAATGCTGCTAAACCACCACCGACTATTAGTATCAAAATTATTTTTTT
>CAZUUI010000029.1:0-13475 GCA_964622955.1 uncultured Chitinophagaceae bacterium
TGACGGCATTTACCAAACTAAACTTACAATACAGTTTGGACTATTTTATAAGTAAGTTTGGTATAATATACTTGTAATTGCTTGGATAATGAATATCACCTTTTTTTCGGAAACGCAGTCCGATTTCTTTGGTATATTTTTAATTTTAGTTGTTTTGTTCTTGATTTTATTCAATATTTATTCCTATTTTTTAGATAAATATTTAAGATTTAATTCCATTCCTAATAGAATATTAGAAATTGTATTTACTGTAATGTTGATTTTGCCATTTTTTATAATTTGGATTTTATTTTAATCAATTTATAATAAAGATTAGTTAAAATCGTTTAATTGTGAAACAAAAAAAATACAATGAAAAAATTATTAATTGCATTATTAATCGTATCAAAATTTTCGTATGGACAATTTATCGATTCTAGTAAATTTGGTATTAATTCCGAAATTGGGTTTAGCGTTGCAGAACTAGAACATTCTGTTTATGGCAAAGTAGCTGGAAATACTTTTCAATTAGGGATTTTGGCATCCTATAGACTAAATGAAAGGATGAGTTTATCCTCAGGATTAATATTACAGAACTTCTCTGGTAATATTTTTGTCAATAATTTGAATAGCAATTTAACAAATCAATATTTTCAATTTCCATTAAAATTTAGTATAAAAAGTCCAATTTTTAAAGAATTGAATGAGAATATCAGGTTTATCGGTGGAGTAGGAGCTTATGCCAATTTTATGAGTCTATCTTCAGTTTCAAATTCTGCTTCCGAAGTTAAGAGTGAAGATATTGGATGGAATATGGTTTTTAATGTTAATGTAGGAATGAATTTTAGAGTTAAGAAAAAATCTTATGTGAGTCTATTATATGATTTAAATACTGAAATAGGAAAAATAACCAAAAATAAGATAAGTCAAAGAATGAATTATAGCAATGGTTTTAAAATTGCAGTAAATCATAATTTTTAAAATATTTAAATACTTGCATAAAAATCAATCATTTAAAAAAAAAATGTTATTTTTGCATCCCCATTTTTTCGAAGATGGAGTTAGAAATTATTTATTAACCCTTAAAATTTAAAGTCTTGGAAAATTTACAAGATACAGCGGCAGAGTTTCCGTCTAAAAAAACAGCTCACGACGATTTTGACTGGTCTATCAGCAAAAAAAATGTAACTTCTTATGATGAAGCTACAAAAAAAGAATACGATGCAATGTATTCAAATTCAATTACTACTATTACCGAACATGAAATCATCGTTGGAAAAGTAGTAGGTATCACATCTTCTGATGTAGTATTAAACGTAGGATTCAAATCCGATGGATTGGTGCCACTTTCTGAATTTAGAGATGTAGAAGATTTGGCAGCAGGTCAAGAATATGACGTGTATGTAATGAGCAAAGAAGACAAAAAAGGTCACTTGATTTTGTCTAGAAAAAATGCAAAATTATTCAAAGCGTGGGAAAATATCAAAACGGCGCATGCAAATGAAGAGATTGTTACAGGTCATATTATGAGCAAAACAAAAGGTGGTTTGATTGCAAACGTATTTGGTTTGGAAACATTCTTACCAGGATCTCAAATCGATGTAAAACCAATTACAGATTACGATCAGTATGTAGGTAAAACATTAGATCTTAAGATTGTAAAAATCAATGAATTAATCAAAAATGCAGTAGTTTCTCACAAAGCGTTGAGTGAGGCTGACTTAGAAGGTCAAAGAGCTGAAATTATTGGGCAATTGGAGAAAGGACAAGTATTGGAAGGTGTAGTTAAAAATATTACAGACTTCGGTGCATTTATGGATTTAGGTGGTGTAGACGGATTGTTGTATATCACTGATATCTCTTGGGGTAGAATTAGTCATCCTTCTGAAGTGTTGGAAGTAAATCAAAAAGTAAACGTAGTAGTATTAGATTTTGATGATGACAAAAAACGTATCTCTTTGGGTATGAAGCAATTGACAAAACACCCTTGGGAAGAAATGGCTGATAACCTTAAAGTAGGCGAAACCGTAACAGGTAAAATCGTTAATGTAGAGGATTATGGTGCATTCTTAGAAATTCAACCAGGTGTTGAAGGTTTGATTCACGTATCTGAGCTTTCTTGGAGCAATCAACCAATCAATAGCCGTGAATTTTTCAAAGTAGGTGATGTTCATACTGCCAAAATTATGACTATTGACAATGAAGAAAGAAAAATGTCTCTTTCATTGAAACAATTACAAGAAGATCCTTGGTCAAAAGTTGCTGATAAATTTACGCAAGGTTCTAGACATAAAGGAGTTGTTAAAAACATTACTCCTTATGGCGTATTTGTAGACTTGGTAGAAGGTGTAGGTGGTATGGTTCATATCAGCGATCTTAGCTGGACAAAACGTTACAATCACCCATCTGATTTTACTGCAGTAGGTCAAGAATTGGAAGTTGTAATTTTGGAATTGGACAACGAAACAAGAAAAATTTCTTTGGGTCACAAACAAATCGAAGAAGATCCATGGGATACTTTTGAAAATGTATTCCCTGTAGGAAGTGTTCATGAGGCTACTGTTACAAAAAGAGATGAGAAAGGTGCTGAAGTATTGTTGCCTTATGGATTAGAAGCATTTGCTCCTACGCGTCATGCTAAGAAAGAAGATGGTTCTATTATCGATGTAGATCAAAAATACAGCTTCAAAATCATTGAGTTTGATAGAAATGATAAAAGAATCATTGTATCTCACACAAGAGTTTGGGAAGAAGAAAAGCAAGAAGCTAAATCATCAGAGTTAAATGAGAAAAAAGCTGAAAGCAAAAAAACAAAACAAGCTGTTCAAAAGATAAATCAATCTATTGATAAATCTACATTGGGCGACTTGGATATGCTTCAGCAATTGAAAGAACAAATGGATAACGAAGGAAAATAATTTTAAAAATTTATAATGAAATCGTTAATTTATACGTTTGTATTCTTTTTTAGTTTTGGATTTTTGTCTTTGAATGCACAAGATTCTGCAAAAATAGCTGAAACAAAAGCTAAAATTGCCGAATTGGAAAAGCAAAAAGCATCTATTGATGCTGAAATAGGCAAATTCAAAGCTACGCTTCCTGTACCAGTAAAACCAAATTGGACTTACAAAGGAAATGTTGCATTCAATATTGGTCAAAATTTATTCAGCAATTATGCTGCAGGAGGAGTTAGTAATTTTAATTTTCAAGCATTACTTCACGTTGAAGCTAATTATGAAAAAGGCCCACACCGTTGGTTAAATTCTTTTGACGGTAGATTGGGGTTTGTCAAAAATTATGACCCTAGTGTAGACGTAGATATGCCATTATTGAAAAATAGTGATGTGCTACAGCTGAGTACAAAGTATTTCTACAATATCAATAAAAGTGGAAAGTGGAGTGGAGCATTTATCTCCAATTTTACTTCTCAATTCATAAAAACTTGGGATAATAATAATGATACCGTTTTGGTTTCTGATTTTATGGCACCAGGAATTTTGGAGTTGAATCCCGGTATTGAGTATAGACCCTTTAAATATTTGTCTATATTTTTCTCACCGGGTATTGGTAAATTTACTTTTGTAACCAATGATTATCTTATCTCTAGACCTCAAGGCGCTTTTGGTAATAAACAAAACCAAAATATTCGTTCTGAGTTTGGTGCTAAGTTTGATGCTTCTTTCGAAAAAGAATTATTCAAAAATTTCTTATTGCGAAGTAGATTACAATTATTTAACAATTACTTGAGATCGGACAGAGACCCTGACGGTTCTACAAGAAGATGGGAAATAGATGTAACTTCACAAACCGATATCTTTTATAAATTAAATAAATATATTGCATTCAATTTGAGCTTCTTAATGCTTTATGATGCCGATGTATTGATTACCAATCCAAAAACGTTTGAGAAAGAACGTAAACTTCAAATTAAAGAATCTTTTGGAGTGGGAATGGTATTTGGATTTTAATTTTATAATATTGCAACAATATTTTTGCATTATTTAAGTTATCAAACTGCCTACAAGTGTTATATTTGTAGGCAGTTTTTTTTATGAGTATATTTAGAATTCTATTTTGGACACTTTTTTTGTTTATTTCAAATAATGCAATTGCACAACGCTATATTTCAGGTAAAATAATAGATAAAAAGGAGGGGAAGGCTTTGCGTGGTTGTTCTATCTATAATGTATCTTCACAATTTGGAACTGTATCCAACGAAGATGGACTTTATAGAATTACTGTAAAAAATGGCGATCTTATTCAGTTTTCATTTATTGGAATGGAAATTCAAGAATATTATATCGTAGATTCGATGAGCGAATTGAATGTATCGCTTTCATATTTTGTCAAACCAATTAAAAATGTAGTTATTTCTTCCAAAAGTCTAGCCAGTCAATCGATTTTGTATAACAAAAACTATGGAAAAAAGGAAGAAAAACCAAAGCAAAAATTAAAATCTCACCGTGATTATATGAAGGATGCAGGGCCATCAATGGGAGTTAATGGTATGTCTTTTTCGCCTATATCCTATTTGTATTATGCGTTTAATAAAAAAGAACAACGCAGACTTCAAGCTATTCAAATGATTGAAAAAAGGGATGTGAGCAATCTTAAATATAGCTATGATTTTATATCTATGATTACCAAAGAAACCGATGAGGATGAACTCCAGCGTATCAAAAGGCATTGTTATTTTTCCGAAGATGAAATTTTAGAGAGTACCTATTATGAACTAGGAGTAATGCTTACAAACTGTTATCTTGATTATTTACAACAAAAAAAATAGCCCAAAGTCGCTAAATATTTATTATCTTGCACTTCAAAAATCACTAAATTTTTATATGAAATCGTTAAGTATTGTTTTTTTATCTGTGTTATTTTTGCTTACATATAGTTGCAAAGAAGTATACAACAACCCTATCTCTAAAACTCCTACAGCAATATTAGATACTACATACCTCAATTCAAATTCTATAACTCAAATGCCAAAAAAAGTATTGGTAGAGGAGTTTACAGGCGTTAAATGCTCTAACTGCCCTGATGGTCATGCTGTTTTAAAAGTATTGCAGGATAAATATAAAGAGAAAATGATACCTGTGAGTGTTCATAGTTATTTTTTGGGCTCTCCTTATGGCGAGGATGATAATCTTACCAATAAATTTGCACAGAGTATATGGAATTTATTGGCTGGATCTGAAAAGCCAACAGCAGGTATAGATCGTATTGCTAATGGTGCTATCAAAAGTAATTTTCCTAGATCCGATTGGGATGCAAAAATTGCTGAAAGATTAGCTATTGCTCCGATTGCCAATATTGTAGATTCTGTTTTTTTTGATAATTCTAGACAAAAATATATTTATCAAGCCAAAATTGAATTTTCTCAAGATATTACAGATCAAGTTTCTCTTGCAGTAGCTTTTCTGCAAAGCAAAATTATTGCTACTCAGCTAAAAGGTAGCACCGAAATAGAAGATTATGAACATGAACATGTACTACGTTATATGTTTACCGATATCAAAGGCGATGCTCTTTTGTTTGCGAATGGCTTGTCCAAATACGAAAAAGGTCGTACTTATATCAAACAATTTGAATTGGATGTAACAAAAATTAGAGATCGTGACGGCAATGGTACGATAGATTCCGAAGAAGCTAAAACAAATATAAACCTTGATAATTGTGAATTTGTATCTTTTTTAACAAAAGTAAGCGATAAAACCGTAGTGCAAGCTAGTGTTAGAAAGGTAAAATAAAAAGATATTTTACTTACTTATAAACATAAAAGCCCAATTTTATAATTGGGCTTTTTTATGCAATTTTTTAAAACTTATTATACCCCTCAAAATCTTTATGATCGAGTTGATAAAGTTCTTCGTATGATAAGGATTTGAAATAATCCAAAGTGATTTTCAATCCTTCGGCTCTACTTACTTTTGGACTCCAGTCAAGAAGACTTTTTGCTTTATCAATATTGGGTTGACGTTGCATAGGATCGTCTTGAGGCAATTCTTTGTAGATAATCTCCGATTTTCCATCAAATAAATTTTTGATTTCCTCCGCAAATTGTTTTATGGTAATTTCATCGGGATTGCCAATATTTACTGGATACGCATAATCGCTCATCAATAATCTATAGATGCCTTCTACCAAGTCCGAAACATAGCAAAATGAACGTGTTTGGCTTCCGTCTCCAAAAATGGTCATAGGTTCGCCTCGCAAGGATTGACCAATAAAAGCAGGTAATACTCGCCCGTCATTCAGCCGCATCCGAGGCCCATAGGTATTAAAGATTCGTACAATACGAGTCTCTACATTATGAAATCGATGATAGGCCATCGTTATGGCTTCTTGAAAACGTTTGGCTTCATCATATACGCCTCTTGGGCCTATGGGATTTACATTGCCCCCATATTCTTCTGTTTGTGGATGTACCAATGGATCGCCATATACTTCGGATGTAGACGCTACTAATATACGTGCATTTTTTGCTTTGGCCAATCCTAAAAGATTGTGAGTTCCCAAGCTACCTACTTTCAAGGTTTGAATAGGGATTTTTAGATAATCAATGGGGCTGGCTGGCGATGCAAAATGCATTATATAATCCAAATGCCCCGGAACGTGAACAAATTTGCTCACATCATGATGATAAAACTCAAACTGGGGGAGTTTCATCAAATGTTCAATATTTTTTAATTGCCCCGTAATCAAGTTGTCCATGCCTATTACTTCGCATCCTTTCTCTATGAAATAGTCGCATAAATGTGAACCTAAAAATCCTGCTGCGCCTGTTATTAATACTCTTTTTGCCATTATTTTATATCTTTTCTTCCAATGCTATAATATTGAAATCCTTCTTGTATCATTTCCTCTAATTCAAACAAATTTCTACCATCAAAAATGCAAGAATTTTTCATTAATGATTTCATTTTTTTGAAGTCGGGAGTACGGAAAGTATTCCATTCTGTTACTATAATAAGTGCGTCTGCAGCTTCAAGAATATCATACATATTCTCGCCAAAATGTATTTTATTGTTATATTTTTTGGCTACATTTTCCATAGCCTCGGGATCATATACATGAATATCTGCTCCATTTTTGATCAATTCATCAATTAGATATAATGCAGGTGCTTCGCGAATATCATCAGTATTGGGTTTGAAAGCCAATCCCCAAATAGCAATTTTTTTACCTTGAAGGTCTATTTTGTTTTGAATTCTTTCAAAAAATATACGACGCTGATTCTCATTTACTTCAATTACAGAATTTACTATTTTAAAATCGTAATTATACTCTTTTGAAATACTTTGAAGTGCCTTCACATCTTTTGGAAAGCAGCTACCACCATATCCTATGCCTGGAAACAAAAATCGATTTCCTATTCGATTGTCCGTTCCTATACCTTTTCTTATATCATTGATATCAGCACCTACTTTTTCTGCTAAATTTGCCATTTCATTCATAAATGAAATTTTAAGTGCAAGGAATGAATTTGCAGCATATTTAGTCATTTCGGCCGATTTTTCATCCATAATTATTACAGGATTGCCTTGTCTTACAAAGGGCGCATAGAGTTTTTTCATTAACGTAATAGCTTGTTCACTACTACTGCCTATTACAATTCTATCAGGCTTTAGAAAGTCCTCTACAGCGTATCCCTCTCTCAAAAACTCAGGATTAGACACTACATCTACTTTTGTTTTACATTTCGCATCAAAAATAGCTTGAACTTTGGCAGCAGTGCCTACTGGAACGGTACTTTTATTTACCACTATTTTATATTCTGTAATAATTTGACTCAATTCATTAGCCATATTAAGTACATAACTCAAATCTGCCGAACCATCTTCGCTCTCGGGAGTAGGAAGTGCCAAAAATATTATCGTTGCTTTGTTTACCGCATCTTTGAGGTCGGTTGTAAATTCTATTCGCTCTTCTTTCAAATTTCTTTTAAGCAAAATATCTAAAGTAGGCTCATAAATAGGAACTTCTCCTTTTTTGAGCTTAAGTACTTTTTCTTCTTGTATGTCTACACATATAGTATCTACGCCAGTTTCAGCAAAACAAACACCCGATACCAAACCTACATATCCTGTTCCAATTACGGCAATTTTCATTTTGTATATTCTAATTTATAGGGCAAAAATAGCTTTTTTATATTTAAAATTAATGAAATGTATTAGAAAATCAATAAATTTATGAAAATTGCATATATCTTTGTGCTTTGAATAGATTTGAATTATAGTAATGATAAAAAAAGTTAGAACACGATTTGCGCCTTCACCTACAGGCCCTTTACATTTGGGAGGCATCCGAACGGCTTTGTATGCATATTTATTTGCAAAAAAACATAATGGCGATTTTCTTTTGAGAATTGAAGATACGGATCAAAATAGATCGGTACAAGGAGCTGAAGAATATATAATTGAAACATTGAAATGGTGCAATATTTTGCCAGATGAAGGTGTAGGATTTGGAGGCGACTTTGGTCCTTATCGTCAGTCCGATAGAAAAGCAATCTATCAGGAATACACTCAAAAATTGATAGACAATGGTAGTGCGTATTATGGTTTTGACACCGATGAAGAATTGGCTGTATGGCGAGCTGCATCCGCCGAAAAGAACAATGGTATTTCGGATGCTTATAATTTTTCTACACGAGGCGCTATGCGAAATAGTTTGACACTTTCAAAAGAAGAGGTTGCTGAATTATTGAATAAAAACACCCCTTTTGTTATTCGTCTTAAAGTAGAAGATGGAGAAGATTTGGTGTTTGAAGATACAATTAGAGGACAAGTTGCTTTCAAAAAGTCACAATTAGATGATAGAATTTTATTGAAAAGCGATGGGATGCCTACGTATCATCTGGCTAATGTAGTGGATGATTATTTGATGAAGATTACGCATGTAATCAGAGGTGAGGAATGGCTGGCTTCTACGCCCCATCATATTTTGTTGTATAGAGCTTTTGGTTGGGAAGCCGATATGCCTAGTTTTTCGCATTTACCTTTGATATTAAAACCCGATGGTAAAGGAAAATTGAGCAAAAGAGATGGTGATAGACTTGGTTTTCCAGTTTTTGGATTGGCTTGGACCGATCCAGAAAGTAAAGAAACTTCTTTGGGATATAGAGAAAAAGGTTTTGAATCGCACGCTTTTATCAATTTTTTGGCAATGCTGGGATGGAACGATGGCACAGAAAAAGAAATTTTTACACATGAAGAATTGATACAAAGTTTTTCTTTGGATAGAGTGCACAAAGCTGGTGCTAAATTCAATTATGACAAGGCTATTTGGTATAACCAACAATTTCTTAAGCATGTAGACTTATCACATTTGACTAATTATTTTGAATCCTTCACAAAAAATCAAGGATTGAATCTAAGTGCCGATTTTATTCAAAAATATTGTGAGATTTTTCGAGATAGAATTTCTTTTGTCTATGATTTAGAAAAAATTGGAAGTTATTTGTATCAAGATTTAGAAACTATAGATATTGATTCATTAAAGAAAAAATGGACGCCAAAATCACAAGAATTTGTGAATGAATATATTTCTAAGTTAGATATAACTGTATTTGATACATCTAAATTAGAAGAGCTATTCAAAGAATTATTGGTTAATTATGAAATGGGAATGGGGCAGATGATGCCAGTATTTAGAATTGCTTTGACGGGAATTATGCAAGGGCCTTCGGTGTTTGATACAATTATGTTATTGGGCAAAGAGGAGAGTATGAAGCGATTTGAAAATCTGAAAAATTTGACAAAAGAATTTTAAAATTTTCCTTTGATTATTTCTTTAATTTTGTCTTTAATACATTGCTCTAGCTTGCTTGTATCGCATTTGCATACATAAGAATCTTTCAACTTATCACATATTTTGTCTTTCATTTGTTTTTCTTTGTATAGAAAGTCCATACAATCACAACAACTTCTTAAATGTTTGATTAATTGATTTTTGGCAGTTTCATTTAGCTCATTGTCTAAATAAAACATTAATTGTTCCTTAATCTCTTTGCAAGTAATAGTACTCATTGAATAAACGTTTTTATTTTATTACCTTTTTTCTTTATATCCAAGATTTTTTCCGTAGGCTTTTAGTTTTTCTTTCAATAAGTTTCGCGCTCTAAAAAGCCTTGATCTAACCGTTCCAATTGGAATTTCAAGTATTTCGCTCAGTTCTTCATAGCTAAATTCTTCAATATCAGCCAGCAAAATTATTTGCCTATAATCGTGCTGAAGCGACTCTAATGCTTTGGTTACTTCATCTCCAATTAGACCTCTATATGCATCCGTAGTTTGTAGATAATTATTGTCAGAAATATTGTTCAAATCATCTTCATTTTCACTATCGCCTGATTCGTATATTGTGTCAAATGAAAAATGAACAGGTTTGCTTGTTTTTTTGCGATAATCATTGATAAAGCCGTTTTTCATAATTTTGAAAAGCCATGCTTTTTCATTGGTACCTTCTTGGAAATTCTCTATAAATCTAAAAGCTTTGATAAAAGTGTCTTGTACCAAATCATTGGCATCGTCTTCATCTTTGGTAAGATAAAAAGCGTAATTGTATAATTGTGAAAGAAAAGGAATGAATTTTAGATTAAAATACGCTTCCTTTTCTTTACTAGATTTAAATATGTTTTTTTGTTCGGACATTAACTAATCGAAGAATCTTACTTAATAATTTGAAATTTAACACTATTGGTAGTTTCTCCATTTGTAAGGGTAATATAATAATTTCCATTTGGCAAATTGCTGAAATCAAATGGATGAACGGTCACATCTTTTTTATGCATTATTGGGGTGCTGAATACATTTTGTCCCAAAGCATTAAAGACACTCATTTCTAAATCATTTAATACAGCATGAGTAACCTCTAGTTTTATCAATCCATCTGTAGATGGATTTGGGAAAACACTCAGTCCAAGTTTGTTTTTCTCCGAAGATGAAATAGCTGTTACATATTTAGGTTTACCAAAATAGCTTATCCATGCTCCTCCGCCACCTTTTTGGAATAAATTTTCAAACGTAATGTATTGAACATTGTTTTCTATTCCCGCATCAGTAGGTGTGATTATATCATAAGCAAAGTTTAAATTTTGACCTGAAACAGAACTTAATAGAGACGAATTAAAAGGGAAATCTTTAGTTTTTATCCATGTTACATCCGTTTGATTAAGAGTAAAATCGTTAGATCCATAAAAATTAACTAATCCAAGAGCCTCAGACTGTAATTCTGAAATTTCTAAATTGTTATAGTAAAATTTAATGTCAATTGGATTAAATATAGTTCCGGTATCTATATCCAAATTCCAAAATCTTTTTGAAAATATAGAACCACTAAATTCATCTTTATTGTTTACACGATCTTGGTACATGTTTGGTCTTACAATAATATCTGCATTGGTTTTAATGGCATTGGAATATTTACGAATTGCAAAGATAACCTTATCTTCGTCACCTATTGGGCTATAATATGTCCAACCTGCAGAATCGGTACATTGTTCTACTGCATCAAATACTGATGTTGGAACTAAATAGGCCGAATTTTTGCCTATTTTTATTTTTACATTTGCAGTCCTAGAAGTTGTAATCAATGGACAAGGTGCAATTCCAGAAATTTCAACGGTATAACTACCAACTGTGGATACATTTACTTTTTTAATTACTAACGTATTTGTCGTATCATTTAATAATGGAGCATTATTTTTTTTCCATTGATATTTCAAACCATTTTCAGCAAAAACTTTTAAAGTGTCAGTAGATCCTTCACATATTGAGATATCTTTAGGTTGAGTAGTAATTCGAACAGCAGGTGTTATGTTTATACGAAAACTAGAACTACCTATCTCATTACAACTTGGGTCACTATTAATTTTTAGAGAATAATTGCCTGTATCTTTAATACTTAAAAATTTAAGTAAGAAAATAGAATCGTTTTGACTTTGAAGTGCAACTCCATTTTTATACCACTGATAAATTTTAGCAAATTTAGTACTTACCCCAAATTTTATAGAATCACCTTCACATTTAGAGAATAAAGGCGCAGGATTACTTAATAATTGTGGTTTTGATGCTACTTTTACAGTGATATTACTTGATGGAATATCGGCACATGAACCAAATGCATCAATTATATAATTATATATCCCCGAATCCGATAAGATTGCATTATTAGAAATCAATAATGTTGTATTGGAATCATTTAGAGGAAGTCCATTTTTAAACCATTTTACATTTTTTGCATTGCTAAAACTAGCTGCTAGCTCTAGTTTTGTATTCTCGCATACAGTTTTACTCGAAGGTATAAAATTCGAAATTGGTTTAGGAGAAATTACAACATTTACATTATTTGAATATGCAGTATTACATCCTTTATAGCTTTTAGCTTCAATAAAGTAATATCCTGTATCGCTCAATTTTGATCTAGATCTAGTAAATGAATCTAAAACTTCATTAGGAATAGGGCTTCCATTTCTATACCATTGAAGATTAAGATAATTTAATGGCATTGATTTTATTTTTAATTCTACTCCTTCACATAATTCAATTAAAGAAGGAAGAGAAGAATTGAAGGTAGGATGAGGTACAACGTTAATTCGGAAAGTGTCTGATGAAACTTCTTTACAACGATGTTCGTCATTAGCTTTGATTTTGTATAAGCCATTATCTGAAAGTTGTACATTATTAAAAATAAAAGAAGGACTATTGCTTGAAGCGATATCTACTCCATTTTTAACCAAAGTAAAAGTGTCTCCATTCAAATGGTTCAGGACATTTGAGTCAAGCCCCCCTATACATAAATCAATACGTTTTGGTTTGTTCAATATTCTAACTGTATCATAAAAAGAAACTAAGATCTTCTTGGAAATAGTATCTCTATTGCAAAAACTATCAGAAGAAACGGTAACACTATAGTATGCAGCATCCTTTGAAGTAGTATTAGGGATAATGTAAGATTTTGAAGTTGTAGTTATTAATGCTGTATCATTTCGATTCCAAGTAAACTTATTCCCAAATATATTAGTAGCTATGCTGAGCTTTAAACTATCACCTTGGCATAATTCCGTTCTATCAATATCATCTGTAATCAAAGGCACACGAGCCTTGATAACTTTTGCTGTAAGCGTATCAATAGATCCATAGCAAGGATTAGGAGAAATTCTAATGCTGTGGAAGTACATATATTGAGTTATAAGGTTCCCTAAATTGTATCCGCTAGTTAATATCATAGAACCTGAAGGAACTGTAAAATTATAGGGTCCTGATCCTGAGCTATTTAAGACAGTGAAATTACTCAAAAACTTGGCTATCAATCTATATTCATTTCCAGCATTAGGTACCGATAAATTTAATGGAATTGTAGTTGCTACCGTTGCATTTGCTGCAGTTACAGAAATTGTATCTGTTTCTGTAACTGTATTTCCAGCTTTATCTATTACAGCCACAACTATCCTTCCTCCTGTAGCTTGACAAAACAATGCACAAGAATTAATT
>CAZUUI010000030.1:0-12404 GCA_964622955.1 uncultured Chitinophagaceae bacterium
AATCCCTTCTAAGCCATCCCGTAATGCTAAGTCTATTGACATGAGTTTCCAGCACTTCGTGGAGCATAGTGTGGCTGTCAAAAAATATTAACGTATTCTCCTTGGGTGCTATTTCTAGCACTTCATTATCAATATATAGCTTCAGTTTGCCGCCGTCAGCTTCTTCCCAGTCAGGATTTAGATACAATATCATACTAAAAGCTCTCGTTTGATTGTCTTTGAATTGGTCGAGATGTTTTTTGTAGAAATTGCCTTTTTTATAGTGTGAAAAATGAAACTCATGATTTGTAATCCCCGTATAGCACGTGGAATTTAAATGCGAAACGAAGTCATCTATTATACTGAGAAATTCATTTTCGATATTATTGGTGCGATGAAGCCATTTGATTTTATCATTTCTAATAGTTTCGTTTTGTGTTTTACTCGCTTGATTTCCAATACCCGCATCAAAAAATATTTCGGAATTATAATCTTCTAAAAGATGGATTCTAAGTTTATTTATCAAATTTTGAGGGAGAAATTGGTCGCAAAAACCCCATTGGTTTTTTATAAAACTACTAATTATTTGGTCAAATGTATCTTTCAAAAGGGGCAATTTTAACAAATTGCCATACAAGCAAAATCGATGTAAGATACTTTTAATAAAATTAAACGAGACAAATCGTTTCAATTATATAAAAAAGCCTTGAACAATGTCAAGGCTTACGTTTATTTTTATTAATGAATCCAGCTATATGCGTATTCGTTAAATTCAATTTCAGTAGCAAATTTTGTGAGTTTCAAAGGCTTGAACGTATCAATCATTACAGCCAACTCTTGCGTTTCTTTTTTACCCAAACTTCTTTCAATAGCTCCAGGATGAGGTCCGTGTGGAATCCCAATTGGATGAAGGGTAAACATTCCTTTTTCTACATTGTTTCTACTCATAAAATCGCCATCTACATAGTACAAAACTTCATCGCTATCTACATTGGCATGATGATATGGCGCAGGTACCGATTCGGGATGATAATCGTACAATCTAGGTACAAAACTACAAATTACAAAATCTTTTCCATCCCAAGTTTGATGAATAGGAGGTGGCATGTGAATTCTTCCTGTAATGGGCTCAAAATTAAAGATAGAGAAAATATAAGGGTAATGATACCCATCCCATCCAATTGCGTCAAAAGGATGGTATTTGTAGTAAGTAGGGAACATCGTTTGGTTTTTCTTTATATAAACCAAAAATTCGCCTTCTTCATCGTGAGTAACTAGATTGCTAGGCACTACAATATCTCTTTCGCAGAATGGCGAATGTTCCAAAAATTGCCCAAATTTTGATAAATATCTTTTTGGGAAATCATAAGGTCCAAAAGATTCTACAATCAAAAGTCTATTGTCTGTTGTGTTGAACTCCAATTGATAAATAATACCTCTTGGAATCATAATATAATCTCCGTATTTGAAATTCAGCTCGCCATAGATGCTTTTCATTTTTCCTTCTCCTTTGTGAATGAAAATAAGCTCATCCGCCGAAGAATTTTTATAAAAATACGAAGTCATAGATTTTGAAGGCGCACAAACGGTAATTTCACAGTCATTATTTACCATTAAAGGTTTTCTACTTTTTAGAAAATCTTCTTCTGGCTTTACATCAAATCCCTTGAAACATCTAGGCTTGCAATGATTATCTTCAGCAATGGGAGGCGCTACCGAAAAAGGCTCTTCATATCGTATAGCCACAGTGGGTGGATATGTATGATAGATTAATGAAGAATTATTCGAAAAACCTTCAGTTCCTACCAACTCTTCTTGATAGAGTCCACCGTCGGGTTTTCTATACTGAGTGTGTCTTTTTGGTGGGATTTTCCCCAATGACTGATAATGTGGCATATACTAATTTTTTATTAGGCAAAGATAATACGTTTGAATTTAAAAAAAGAGATAAAAATGTCTTATTTTCGATTGCACCGAAAGCCTAGCTTCTCTACTTTATTTATAAGCGAATCGGTGTTGGGATCTTCAATAGTTTTGAGCCCAGCACAGTCTTTGCCTTGAAAGACAGCTTTTTTATTTTCTATAGAAACTTTGCATTCCTCTGCTCCAATACTCATACATTCATAGCAAGGTTCGTTGCATGAAAAAAAGCTAAATAAAAGAAAAATTACAATTGAATATTTCATATTTTTTAGATTTACGAAAGTCTTTGAATCGTTTTTTCCAATGTTTCGGCAAAAAAATTAATTTCTTCTTTTGTATTATAAATTGAAATAGAAGCTCTACAAGTTCCCTCAATGCCTAGTTTTCGCATCAATGGCTGGCAACAATGATGTCCAGTTCGTATAGCAATTCCTCTCGCATCCAGCATTTGTCCAATATCAAAAGGGTGAATATTTTCTACGATAAAAGATAGTGCGCCAATACTTTTGTTTTTCGGAGATAAAACCTTAACCGAATCAATCTTTTCTATTCTTTTAAATAAATATTCATACAAACTATGTTCGATTTCTGAAATTTTTTCCCATCCTATAGTTTCTAGAAATTCTATACTCTTCTGGAAAGCAATAACATCGCCAATATTTGGCGTTCCCGCTTCAAATTTATAAGGTAAATCGTTATAAGTAGCATGGTCTAAAAAAACCTCTTTAATCATTTCGCCTCCATACAAAAAAGGATTCATCTGATGGAGCCATTTTTCTTTGCCCCAAAAAATGCCTAATCCTGTAGGACCAAATACTTTGTGAGCCGAAAAACTACAAAAATCTATATTTAATTTTTCTACATATATAGGGAAATGCGCTATCGCCTGTGCCAAATCCAAATGTACCAATGCTTGATGTTTTTTAGCTTGGTTAATAATTGTTTCAATGGGATGAATAGTGCCCAAAGCGTTGGATACATAAGCCATAGATACCAGTTTTACTTTCTCATCTATGGTTTTTTCAAGAGAGTCCAAATCCAATTCGCAGTTTGAATTCATATATAAATATCGAATTTCGATACCAATTTCTTCTTTCAAATGAAGCCAAGGCACAAGATTTGCATGATGTTCCATTTCGGTGAGGACAATGACATCGCCTTTTTTTAAGAATTTCTTCCCAAAAGAATACATCAATAAATTGATAGATTCGGTAGTTCCTTTAGTGAAATTGACTTCGTATGGTTTCGCTCCAATGAATTGAGCGATAGCATTACGGGAATTTTCGTATAATTCTGTAGCTTTATTGGCTAGATAATGTGCGCCTCGGTGAATATTGCTGTTTTGAGCAAAATAGTATTGGTTCAACGCCTCAATCACCGTGAGCGGTTTTTGGGTGGTAGCAGCATTGTCCAAATATACCAAAGGAAATTTTCCAATTGATTGGTTTAGAATGGGAAACTGACTCCTTATAGAGTTCATATACAATTACATTTTATCGGTACTCGGAGAATTATCCGGTGCAAATGTATTTAATTCTGAGGTATTTTCAAATATTTTTTGATAAAGAAAATCCAATACACTTTGATTATCTCTACGAACATAAGCGTATCGGTCTTCTATTACTATTTTTTCCATATCTTTCACATTGCCTACTTGCGAATATTCTTGGTCTACCAATTCTACCGTTACTTTAGCCACTCCCATTTGCATAAGATTGAGATCTTTTGCAGCTTTGATAGATAAATCTACAATTCTACCTTTAATAAAAGGACCTCGGTCATTTACTTTTACGATTACGGCTTCGCCATTTTCAATATTGGTAACTTTGAGAAGTGTTCCAAAAGGAAGTGATTTGTGCGCGCAAGTATAAAGATAATCTGTAAAAATTTCTCCTGAAGCTGTTTTTCTTCCTACAAATTTGAATCCGTAGTAGCTAGCTTTTCCTTCTTCAATAACTCTTGTGGAAGGCGCATTTCTTTTGGTATAAGACGTTAAAAAAAGTCCAAAAAACAATATCGTAATGATAGTAAAATAGACTGTTTTTAGCGAGTTTTTTCCGTTGTTATTTTCTTTCATATTTTTTCTTTTCAAAAAAATCGAGTACAAAAGTAAACCTTTTTTGACGAATGGGCTGATTTCATTCACTCTTTGCTTTTCACCTTTCCACATTTTTGACAAATTTTGAACTTCTTTATTTTGGTTCAATTGTCTAGTTTGTTGGGCTTATGGCAAACAATATGAGTTTGACAAATCTGTGTATAAAATTTGAAATTATTTTAATGAGAACAAGCTATTAGTCAACAAGTTAAAAAAGTTTAAAAAAGATGGTTTTAAATATTCATGACTTATTTTTACACTTTTTTAATTCGAAAACAACTTAATTCTACTATTATGAGAATGAAAATTACATTAAAAATATTTTTATTATTGGCTTTTATCGCTCAAGCATTCGAAGTATTTGGTCAAATTTCAATTGAAAGCACTTCGGAGATCGAACGTGTAAAAAATGGGACAACATATGTTGTACTTAAAGATTCTAATACGGATAAGATAAAACAGTATATGGACGTATTAAGAAAGTATTGGACTCATTCAAAAATAGAATTTATATCAAATTCTGATTTAGATAAAAGTATGGGGCCCGAAAATTCGTATTTATCTTTTGGTTCAACAACCAATACTACTACTTCTGTAAGAACAGGCTCCTTTGGTTTTCAAAGAGAAGGTGTTAGTTCTTCGTGTACTTATATTTATCTAGAATTTTTTACAATTAAAAAAGAAATATTTAATACCAAAAGAAAAAAATATAAATTTAATTACAAAGATAAAGTAAGAATTGCTAGAATTGATTTGTTTACAGATTTTGATGCTGTTCAAAATGTGGATTTAATTTTTAAAAGCAATTTTGATTGAAATGGTCATATCTATAATTGGGGGCCTGGATTCTTAAAGAATAATATCCAAACGTTAATGGGATATTTGAAAAAGAATGAATTGGTACAATTAAAAAATGAAATAGAAAATGATATAGAACTGAAAAATCTAAAAAATGAAACACTTTATGTGCCTTCTTATACCATGATTAAGTACAATAAGTTTAATGGTAATGAATCAAAAACACATGATGAAGAAGATATATTTGATGATTATAAAAACAAGTATGAATTAATTTCAACAGAAGAGTTAAACAATAAAATTCTAAAAGAGACAAAACCTTTTTATTATTTGGTTTATATAAGAAGTTGTACACAAAAATTTATAAATGTTGTGAATTCATCTACTGGAGAAATTATTTATTCCGAATATAACGCTATTTCATATAATATGAAAACAAAAGATTTAAGGAAATTATATAAGAAGACTCAGTAGTTTAAAAATTAGGCATCAATCTACTTTTTTGATAATGAAGATTGATAGTAGAAACTACTTCGTGGATATCATCGGTAATGGTAAATAAATCGGTATCTTTTTCGGCAATATATCCTTCGGATACCAATTGTTCTTTGAACCAGTCTATCAGCCCAGTCCGATAACTAGAGCCAAATAAAATAATGGGTACTTTATCAATTTTTTGGGTTTGAGCCAAGGTCACTATTTCAAATAGTTCGTCCAAAGTCCCAAATCCTCCAGGAAAAAGTACGAATGCTTGTGCATATTTTACAAACATAACTTTTCGTATAAAAAAGAAATTGTGATTAAAACTTTTATCAATATCTATATACTCATTCGGTTTTTGCTCGTGTGGAAGCACAATGTTCAATCCAACGGATTTTCCACCAACATTTTTTGCTCCTTTGTTTGCAGCTTCCATTATCCCTGGTCCACCTCCTGTAATGATTCCATAGCCTTCTTTGCACAATAATTCGCTAACGGCTACAGCCTTTTCATAATAAATATTGTCGGGTTTTGTGCGCGCAGAGCCAAAAATAGATATACAAGGCCCTACTGTAGGAAGTTTTTCAAATCCTTCTACAAATTCGCTCATAATTTTGAATATCAACCAACTCGATTCTGCTTTGATTTCGCTCCAATTCTTTTCCATTAAAATTTGATTGTTTATTGTCGTTTAGTCTTCTTTTTTCTTCAATTCCAATTCTACAACTTCAGGACTTTTTCGGTTCATTGTCAAAATACGAATGATATAATGTTCATTTTCAAAAACATCTTCTTTTTGAGGTAGATCATCGCTCAATGTAGCTATATAGCCCGAAAGGGTTTCGTAACTTTCATCCGTTGGGATAGAATACGGGATAAATTCATTGATATCATCCAAAGAATTGAGAGAATAGATTCGGTATGTTCCTTTTTTGATTTCCTCCACAATGGCTGTTTCATTGTCGTGTTCATCTTGAATTTCACCAACTAATTCTTCCAAAATATCTTCCATCGTTATAATTCCAATAGTAGCACCAAATTCATCAACTACTACTCCAAACTCTGTTTTGTTTTTTTGAAACGAACGCAATAAATCCAATACTCGTTTATTCTCATTGACAAAAAGTACATCGCGCTTGATATCGCTGATGCGTTTGCCTTCTTTGTGAATATTGCTTTTGAGAATGTCTTTTGAATGAACCATCCCAATAATATTATCCAAAGACGCATTGTAAATAGGGTAGCGCGAATATCCTTCGGACAGTACAATATCCGTAGCTTCGTCCATACTAGCTTCGATAGGTATTCCTGAAACTTTGCTATTATGAATAAAAATTTGTTTTACCAGTCTGTTGTCAAATTCAAATACATTTTGTATCAATTCTCGCTCACTGTCTTCAATAGCGCCACCTTCAGCACTTTCACTAATGATTAATTTCAACTCTTCTTCGCTATGAACATCGCCTTCTTCGTGAACTCTCATACCCATTAGATTCAAGATACCATTTGCAATACCATTGAACAACCATATTAGCGGCAGAAAAATGGTACGAAATAATTTGAGAGGCGTAGCTATAAAAATAGTAGTTCTATACGGATTTCGGATAGCTATGGATTTTGGAACCAATTCTCCTAAAACTATATGAAGAAAAGTAATGATAAAAAATCCAACTGGAAGCGCCAATTTGCTTGAAAGAGTATTGGCCATTTCAGTATCAAAAATCCCTGAATGTATAAAAAAACTATGAATAAGATGCTCCATAACCTCTTCTCCTACCCAACCTAACGCGAGCGAAGCTAACGTAATACCCAATTGAGTAGCCGCAAGATATGCGTCTAGTTTTTGAATTATTCCCAATGCTATTTTGGAAACTACAGAGTTCTTACCTAAAGATTCTATTTGAGAACTTCGTACTTTGACTATAGCAAACTCTGCTGCCACAAAAAATCCGTTTAACAAAACGAGAAATAGTGTGATAAAAAGCTTGCCGTAACTGACCGAGTCTGGATCCATATTAATTATGATTATTTTTAATGCAAATATTGAGATTTTTTATTAAAATCCAAATAATTTTTTTGTATCGAGTTCTGTAATATCTCCAAAATCTTTGATTTCTTCCAATTTCAACTTTGTTTTATCGCCCATCAAAATGGTGTTGAATGTTCTACCCGAAATTTTAGATTTGAACTCCGTTCCAAATTGTTCTAATGCTTTGTTTTGAATAGCACCAAAAATGTCCTTTCTTACATCGTAGTCAATGCCTAAATCTTTGTATCTCAAATATTGCCAGAAAATATTATCACGAACAATTCTATCAGAAGCTATTTGTTTCAATGCACTTTCTTTTGCATTGCCAAACTGGATAGGCACACTGCTCATATTATCCAATAGATTTTTGAATTCTCTTGCCGCTACAGGCATTTTATCGGCTTGTGTTCCAATAAATGCTTGTAAAAAGAACTCTTCATTTTTGTTGGCTGGGGTACGGTATGCAGAGTATGCAGAATATGCCAATGCTTTTTGTTCTCTTAATTCTTGGAATACAATACTGCTCAATCCACTTCCATAATAATCATTGTATGTATAAGCAAATGGAAGCGATTCTTTTGAGAATTTTTCACCTTTTGCGGTCAACATAATTTGCGCTTGAACCATTGTAGGATAATTATACAAGAATACTCTATTCTTGTCGCTTGGCTGCAATTTGAAAGCATTTTTTGAAGCGACAACTGCTTTTTTAGCGTTTAATTCACTTTTAGGAATTCCAGATTTTACAGTATTTAAATCCATCGCATACACAAATAAATCGTGTTTGAATTCTAATAAACTATGAATTTTATCGATTATTTTTTTTGAGGTCAATTTTTCTATTTCTTCATTGCTCAAAACATAGTTTGAAGGATTGATTTCACCGTATTTTGCATAATTAGCCAATGCTCCAAAGATAGCACCTTTGTTGATTTTAGCATTTTCACGTTCTTTCAATATATCTTTTTTCATATTGACAAATGCTTCTTCGTCTGCTACACAGTTGTTGAACAAATCATATAAAAGTCCAACGCCTTTTTTCATATTACTTTCAAGACCGCTCAAGGTTATTATGGTTTTGTCGCGTTGAACCATATCCGAAATTTCCAAACCATTTTTGAATAATTCTTTTCGGAAGGCTTCGGGATTCAATGTAGCCGTTCCTAAATAGTTCATATATTTTGAAACAATAGAAATTTCTTTATCATTATCTGTTCCCATTGGAAGGATAATACAGAATTTAGCTAAATTGTTTTCTACATTTTTTACATAGCTAAGCGAAATATCTTTGCTCAAAGCACTTGTTTGAATTTCTTTTTTGAAATCAATAAATAAAGGCTCTGTTTGTCCACTTTTCATTGCTGCAAACTCTGTAAAGAATTTTGATGATTGGTCACGATTCATTTTTACAGGTGTAATTTGTGGTTTTTCAACTTTTGGTCTATCTTCTTTCCCTTTTCTTTTGTATGAAATTACATAATTATTGTCAAGGAAATATTGATTGGCAAAATCCAAAAGCTCTTTTTTGGTAAAACTACGCATAGTAGCTATCTGTGCTACATAGTCTTTCCATTCAATATCATTGGTAAATGCTTCTACAAATGCACTGGCTCTGCCATTATTACTTTCGTACTTTTTAGTAGTTTTTAGCTCTATATCATTGATAGCAGCTTCTATCATCCAATCTTCAAACTCTCCTTTTTTGAACTTATTTAATTGCTCTAGCAATAAAGCTACTACTTCATCCAAATTTTGTCCTTCTTTTGGTTTTCCATACATTCCATACATTCCGTAGTCGTGCAATAATTGTGGGAATGAGTATGCTTCCAAAACTTTTTGTTTTTGTACAAGATTAATGTCTATTAATCCAGCACTTCCATTTGCCATTATTTGATCAATAACTCTAGCCTTCAAAGCCTCTTTTTCGTTAGCGGCAGGAATACGGAATCCTACATAGACAAATTCTTCTTGTGCGCCAAAATTTTCTAACTTTACAGGAGAAGTAATAGCGGGCAAAGTAGGTTTTACAAATGGTTCAATCGCTTTACCTTTCCATCCTCCAAAATATTTATTGATTAATTCTAATGTTTTTTCAGGATTGATATCACCAGAAAGACAAATAGCGATATTATTAGGCACATAATATTTCTCAAAATAATTTCTAATATTTACCATTGAAGGATTTTTGAGGTGTTCGCCCTCTCCAATTGTCGTTTGAGTGCCATAAGGATGATTTGGATACAATCCTTTCATCAAATTGGCATAAGCCCATCTTCCATCATTGTCTTGACTGATATTATATTCTTCATATACTGCTTCTAGTTCTGTGTGGAATAGACGCATTGTTAAATTTTGGAATCTTTCCGCTTCCAATTTCATCCATTTTTCCAACTCATTGCTAGGAATGGTATTGATATAAACGGTTTGGTCATTGCTGGTATATGCATTGGTTCCTTGAGCACCAAATGACGTTACCATTTTGTCATATTCATTTGGAATTGCATATTGCGAAGCCTCAAAACTTACTTTATCTATTTCTTTGTAGATTTCTTTTTTCTTTGCGGGGTCTTTTTCCGCTTTGTGTTTTTCGTATAATTCAGCGATTTTATCTAAAAGTACACGTTCTTTTTCCCAATTATTGGTTCCTAAATTTGGAGTGCCTTTGAACATCAAATGCTCTAAATAATGCGCTAATCCTGTGGTTTCTTTTGGGTCAAATTTGCTGCCTGCTTTTACCGCTATCAAGGTCTGAACCTTAGGTTCTACTTTGTTTACAGAAATGAAAACTTTGAGTCCATTGGCTAGCGTATATTCTTTTGCATCAAGTGGATCTTTTGTAGACTGTGCACTCATATTGTTCATAATCATTGAAGTCATTAATACGTTTAGGATTATTTTTTTCATAAAATTGTCTTATAAAATGTTTTTGCAAATATAATTGAATGTATTTTGTTGTGGTAAATTTTAATTTATTCAAGATCGATTTGTTTCAAATATTTTGGTGTCGATTTTTTTTCGCTTCAATTCTATGTCGCAAGGATAGTCAAAAAGACATTTATCTTTGATCAATAGTTCTACTTTTTTGGGAACATCTTTTTCCCATCCTTCCGCATTGCATCTAATATTGTTTATGAGATCTGCAGAGTTTATATTGAGATTGTCTTCATTATAATTTTCTATATCCGAGATCAAATTGTTTTCGAGCATAAATTCATAAAGCGAACGAACATTGTCGTGCATCTTTACTGTTCTAGAATTGTAGATGGTGTTTTCCCCGTGAGGACGATATGGATATGCGTATAACTTTACATTTTGTGAAAATAAATTTCCAAATTGTAGCAACATTTGACTAATAGGATTTTCATATTTGGTAGTATCTAATATCTGTAATAGGTTCATTACTCCCAAAATAATGGCAATTTTCTTTGGTTTACATTGTGTAAGGAATGTAGTAAGCTCGTGATGCTCAGGGAAATTAGAAACCAATACTGGATACCCCAATGAACAAAGCATATCGGCTCTATCCAAAAAGTCTTGGATGTTGATAATATTTTCCTGTGATACGAGATTGTTAAGAGTTATTTCTCCCATCATCAATATATCGTCATCTTTGAGCTCATTATCTTTTTTGAATAATGCCAATCCTGATTCAATCATATCGATATTAAGATTAGTCACTGGACGGAATCGTGCTCTCAAAATGGCCAAATTTTTCTTATACAAAAGATCTTTTGGCTGTGCTACAGATCCATCGGGTAGGAAGCAAGCTACCTTGCTGTATCCTTTTGTAACTAATATAAGACTCAAAAGTCTATTGTCAACATCTTTGAATGCTTCTCCTTTCATACTTAGCATATCTATTTCTATGCTATTCAGTGGAATATTGTCCATCAAACTATCCAAAAAATCATTGGGAGAATCGGTAAAAAAATCACAGGCATACAGTAAATTTACACCCAAAATTCCAAGTACATTTTGTTGAAGGCTGCTATCGCTATCCAATAGTTTTACGTGAAGAATGACTTCGTTAGCCTCGGAATTTGCTTTCGTTTGAAACTTAACGCCCATCCAGCCGTGAGGTTCATTTGTTTTGCTAAAATTTAAAGTAGTAACGGTATTGGCAAACGCAAAAAAACGTTTTCCCTCATATTTTTCACCCTTTAATCTTTCGAGTAAAAGTTCATATTCGTGGTCGAGCATTTTGTGAAGTCTAGAAACCGATACATAGCGTCCATTGGCTTCTTCGCCATAGATAGCATTGCTAAAAATCATATCGTAGGCACTCATCGTTTTGGCTATCGTACCCGACGCTCCACCTGCCTTGAAAAAATTACGTGCTACTTCCTGTCCTGCTCCAATTTCGGCAAAAGTACCATAAAAATATTGGTCTAAATTGATTTTTAGGGCTTTAAGGTCAGTACTAATTCGTTCTCTCATAATGATTAAGGGCTATTTTATTATTTTCTATATTCTGTAACTTCCGATTGGTCTTCGCATTCCATAAGCAAATCGATTATATTTGCACCCATAATAGGATGGTACATATCTGGAGCAATTTCGGCTAGAGGAATTAAAGTAAATTTTCGTTCATGAATAAATGGGTGAGGAATGGTCAAATCCACCTCACTTATCATTTCTTCGCCATAAAACAAGATGTCAATATCAATTTCTCTTGGTCCCCATTTGTAAGTTTCTTCTCTATCCAGCAATTTTTCAATTTCATGAATTTTTTCTAGAATTTTCTTAGGCTTTAACTTCGTTTCTACTTCCACGGCTATATTCAAAAAATCTTCTTGTTCTTTTTCGCCCCAAGGTTCGGTTTGATATATTTTTGATTTTTTTGAAATTTTTCCAATTTTGGCATCAATTTCGGTCAACGCTTTGCTAAGGAAAGCTTCTCTATTTCCCATATTGCTACCCAACAAAAGATATGTTTTTGTCATTTTTTTAGTTTATTCTGCAAATTTGATGATTTTTTTTGAAATAGCGCTATATTTGTTTTTGTAAAAGATAATCCAATCTGTTGAAAAATAATAAATACTGTTTTTGTACAAAACTAATCTATTTGAAAAACTGTCTCTTCATCTTACTATTTCT
>CAZUUI010000030.1:12414-12977 GCA_964622955.1 uncultured Chitinophagaceae bacterium
TGCAAATTATATAATCAACTATTTCTGTGGGTCCTGCAACTCCAGTAAAACTTACACCTAATAACGCTTCTCTTTCGGTAGTCAATTTCCATTTTTCAGAAAGATAAGGAAAGTTTGTATATGAGGCTTGAAGAGTTCCTATTATAGTTGCGGCTCTTATTCTTTTAAGAAATTCCTCCGCCACCAAAACCAATCTATTTGAAAAACTATCTCTTCATCTTTCTATTTCTTATTTCTAAGGGGTTAACTTCCCAAACCTTAGCATACCAATCTTTTGACCAAAAATCAGGATTGAAAAGTTTGGATATTCACTGTATGGTTCAAGATAAGTATGGGTATGTTTGGATAGGATCGGACAAAGGCTTGTCTATGTGGGATAGTAAAAATTTTACCCATTTTACGGTAGAAGATGGGCTCGTGAATGACAATGTATTTAAGCTATACGAAGATGGACAAGGTAGACTTTGGATAGTAAGTTTTAGCAAGAAGTTGTGCTATTATAGCTATAAAGATAAAAAAATTTATAATGCAAGTAGTGTTAAGTATTTGGAAAAGATAAATGT
>CAZUUI010000031.1:0-3086 GCA_964622955.1 uncultured Chitinophagaceae bacterium
CACGAGCCCTTTTATGGATTAAAAATCCGATAAAAAGAGAAATTATAGTTTCGTATAGAGTTATGCCATTTAGAATAAGATATGAAAATCCTTTTAATGAGAATTTAGTTCAATCCTTCAAATACGTACCTAATTTGTATAAAGCGGAAGCTAAAAAACGATTTACTTATGTCAAAAGTGACAAATTGGATTTGGATGGAATTGAATATAATGGATCATTTTATCGAGGGATAACTGTAGGAAACAATCAAGATGTGGCGCTTCATTCGGGGTTCAATATGAGCTTGTCGGGTAAATTAAACAACGGACTTGAAATTAATGCGAGCATCACCGATGCGAATATACCACTCCAACCCGAGGGGAATTCCGCTTCGTTACAAGAATTTGACCGAATTTTTATTCAAATAAAAAAAGATAATCATCAAGGAATAGTTGGGGACTTTGATGTTAAAAATATTCAAGAATCTTATTTTCTTAAATACGATAGAAAGTTACAAGGATTGACTTACAACTCAAAATTTGAAATTGATAGCAATAAGAATTTGGAAATTGGCGCTACAGCTGCCATAACAAGAGGTGTTTTTGCACGAAATACATTTATTGCAAAAGAAAAAAATCAAGGGCCATATCGATTGTTTGGAAATAATGGCGAGTCTTTTATTATCATTATTGCAGGAACCGAAAGAGTATTTGTCAATGGTCAATTGATGAAACGTGGATTTGACCAAGATTATGTAATTAATTATAATATTGGTGAAATAGTTTTTACTCCCAAAAGGATGATTACTCAAGATCTAAGAAGTGTTGTTGAATTGCAATATTCGGATCGAAATTTTTTTAGAAGTACGTTGGAGGCACACGCTGTGTATAATTCGTCAAAATTAAAATTGTATTCACAAATTTTTAGCGAATCGGACAATAAGAATCAACCTTTGAATCTAAAATTGAATCAATCGCAGATAGATCGATTGAAAGAAATTGGGAATAATATCGATTCGGCTTACATTTCTTCAGAATCTATAACTACCTGGGATCCAGCCAGAATTACATATCAAAAAAAAGATACAATTATAGGAAGCCAATCATTTGGTAGTATTTTTAAATGGGCCGAAACAAATGCCGATACCGTATATAGTGTAATTTATTCTTTTGTAGGACAAAACAAAGGGAATTATACCATTAAAGCAAGTAGTGCCAATGGTACTGTTTTTGAATGGATTGCTCCTATAAATGGCATAATGCAAGGAAGTTATGAACCAATTACTAGAATTTCAACTCCAAAATCACATCTTCAGGCTATTGTATGGGGTGAATACAAAATCAATTCTTGGCTGAAAGCTTCGAGTGAATTGACCTATACCAATAATGACCTCAATGAATTTAGTGAAAAAGATAATGAAAAAAATAAAGGTATAGGGGCTTTGATAAAATTTCAGGGTGTCAAGAAGATAGATACGTTTAAGCAAGTGTCCATTTCTATTCAAAATGAATACACTTCGTCAAATTTTAGCCCTTTAACCCGTTTTAGAAATTTAGAATTTAATCGAGATTGGGATTTGCAAATTCAGTCCCGAAATGATGCGTTCCAAAATATGTTTTCGGCAAATATTGAATATAAAAATAAGATAGTAAAGTTGCGTTCTCAATGGAATACATTCTTAATGGACAGTTTGTATCAAGGTATTCAAAATATATCTGATTTTGAAGGTGAAAAGGGGTCTATAAAATGGATACTTACCTCCAATATTCTCAAAACAAAAGCATTGGACTCAAATACAACTTTTTTTCGCCCTAAAGGAAATCTACAATATTCATTTTTTAAGAAAAATCCTTTGACGGCATCGGTAGGATTTGCTTTTGAAATTAAAGAAAAATCTAATATTAACTCGGATTTTTTGTCTACGAATAGTTTTGATTGGAAAAATTACTTTTTTAATCTTTCTTCAAATCAAAAATTACCTGTAAAATTTTCGTTTGGCTATATATACCGAACTGAACGTTACAGTAATGGTATTGAATTTCAAAATCCTCAAATTATTTCTCATACATTGAATCTGAATGGAAGTATCGAAAAAAACTTAAACCATCAGTTTCGTTATAATCTCAGCTACCGAAATTTTGTAAACACAGATTCTAATGTTTCTAATAAAGAATTGATTCATAATTATTTAGGAAGGCTGGATTATAGTGGACAGTTTTTAAGAGGATTTTTGAAAATAAATACATTGTACGAACTCAAAGCAGGACAAGAACAACGTACACAAATAACATACGTAAAGGCAACAAATGGCTATGGAAACTATGCTTGGAAAGATTTGAATAATAATGGTATTTTTGAAATTGACGAAGCTTATGTCTCTAATTTTAATTTTGAGAATCGATATATTCGATTTTATACCTTGCTCCCTACTTTTGTCCCCGCTAATGAAATTTTGTTTAATCATTTTTTATGGCTTCAACCCAAGGCTATTTGGCATAGCAAAAAGGATTGGCGAAAATGGGCATCTAAATTTTCATATCAACTCCGATTTGATATTCAACGAAAGTCTACTTTTGCACAAAATCAAACGGTTTCAGAATTTTTAAGTCCTTTTGAATCCGTTTCAAGTAATAACCTAATTGTTTCTCGGTTCAATTTGTTTAATCAACTGGCTTTTCAGAAAAATGAGTCGAATTTTGGAGCAGATTTAGAATGGTCCTATATCGATGCTAAAAATTTGATGAGCAATGGCTTGGAAAGTTATGCAACCCGATTTTTCAACTTGAAGTTGCGGTATAATCTCAGTTCATATTTTACCTTATTAAGCAAAGTTTCCAATGGACTAAAGCGCAATCAAAGTGATTTTTTTGTTGATAGAAATTATTCATTTATATTGAATGAAATAGAAAATACCTTGTCTATTTTACCTCATAAAAATTTGAAAATCAATTTAAATGCAAATTATGGTTTCAAATCATCTAATCTCCAATATCTAGTTCAGCAGCAAGGGGATGTGGAATTATTTTTAAGTAGAAAAAACAATGGAATGCTTGAAGCTAAATTTTCAACATTGATTTTGAACTATGGAAAAGTTAAGGAAAATCCA
>CAZUUI010000031.1:3096-12957 GCA_964622955.1 uncultured Chitinophagaceae bacterium
GAATTAGCTATGCTTAATGGCGTTCAGTCGGGAACCAATTTTATTTGGAGTATGAATTTGGGGCAAAAATTAACCGATTTACTCCAATTAAATATCGTATATAATGGTAGAAAAAATACCAATTCGGACAAAATTATCCATTCCGCCAATATGGAAGTTAGGGCTATTTTTTAGCTTTTAGAATATATATTATACAACGTAATTATTTCTTGCGCTTCTTTTACATCGTGTACTCTTAGTATTTTCGAGCCTTGACGCAACGCTTCAAAATGCAAAGCCGAAGTCCCATTGAGCGCTTCATTTGGGGAAATGTTCAATGGTTTGTAAATCATTGATTTTCTTGAAATTCCTGTAAGAATTGGAAGGTTGAAATTATCGAAATACGCTAAATTTTTTAGCAATTTATAATTGTCTTCAATTCGTTTTCCAAATCCAAATCCTAAGTCTAAAATAATATCTGTAACGCCTGAATTTTTCAAGATATTTATTTTCGCATCAAAGAAATTATAAATTTCGCTCAAAATATCGTCATAGTTTGGCTCTAATTGCATATTTTGAGGTTCGCCTTTCATATGCATTAGGATATAAGGAACTTGATGTTTTTTTAATAAATGTAAAATTTGAGGATCTTTTCGGAATCCAGAAATATCATTGAGCATACAAACGCCATTCTCCAGAGCGTATGCAGCTACTTCACTGCGATAAGTATCTATAGAAAAGAAAGCCTCGGGAAATCGAGAAATGATTTTTGGCAAGTAAGTCTCAATAGGTTTCAACTCCTCGGCAATAGTTAATTCTTGACTAAATGGACGCGAACTCATAGCACCTATATCAATGATTTTTGCACCTTCATTAAGCATTTTTTCTACTCGTAATAATATTTGGGATTCGGTTTTTAATGTGCCTCCATCATAAAAAGAGTTCTGCGTCAAGTTCAAAATTCCCATAATTATTGGATTGTCAAGAACAAGTAGCTTGCCTTTTAGTTTTAAAGAAAATATTTTAGAGTCTTGGCGAAATAACATTATTTTTGCTCTTTTAATTTATAGATTAAAATTGAAAGTTTAATAGCCAAATATTTGGTAAAAACGTATATATGACCACTAAAAATACAGACCTTCATTATAAAGAAATCGTTGACAAATGTAAGTCAATTTTTCTTAAAAAATCGAAAGATTATGGGACCTCTTGGACTATTCTGAGGTTGAGTTCGCTTACCGATCAGCTTTTTATTAAAGCAAAAAGAATACGCAATATCGAAATTTCTAATGTAAATAAAGTTGGGGATAGTATTGAAGATGAATTTATGTCTATCATTAATTATTGTATTATGTCTATGATAAAATGCGAAGAAGCTATTGAAGAGGAAGTCGCATTGTCTGAAGAAAAATTGCATTTGTTGTATGATAAATATTATATGGCTACTTTTGAACTAATGCAAAAGAAAAATACAGATTATGGCGAAGTTTGGCGCGATATGAGAGCAAGTAGTTTTACCGATTTGATATTGACAAAATTGTTGAGAATAAAGCAAATTGAAGATAATTTGGGGAAAACAGAAATCTCAGAAGGTGCTTTTTCCAATTATCAAGATATAATGAATTATTCAATCTTTGCGTTGATTAAATTAGAATCAGAAGCAAAGTAATGTTGTGTAGAAATTAAAAAGTATGACAAAAATACATTATTTATCAATACCCAAAATGGGGGAAAGTGTCTCGGAAGCTACAATTATTCAATGGTTGAAGAAAGAAGGTGATATTATCAAAAAAGATGAGCCATTTATCGAAGTGTCTACCGATAAAGTGGATAGTGAAATTCCTTCGCCTTTTGAATGCAAATTGCTTAAAATTCATTTTACAAATGATGCTGTGGTTTCAGTAAATCAGCCGATTGCAGAAGTTGAAGTTTATGGAAATATTGTAGAAGATTTGCCTGTAAAAAAAGAGGAGAAAATTATTGCAAATACTACGCTTCCAAAATCAGATGTAAAACAAAGAATAGCAATTGCAAATACGCATCATTTGTCTCCATTGGTAAAGAAATTATTGATAGAAAATGATGTAACTGAGCAGGAGATTGAAAACATTATTGCAACAGGGCTTGAAGGACGAATCACTAAGCAAGATGCGCTTTCTTATATTCAAAATAGAAGTCATTTCAATGAGAAAAGAACTTTTGTCAATTCAGAAACTCCTCAAGTAGTATCAAGACAAGTAGAAGATGAAAAACCAAATCTAGAGGAAGGAGACGAATATGTCCCATTTGACAGAATGCGTGCTTTGATAGCTAAGCATATGGTACAATCCAAGCAAATTTCGGCGCATTGTACTTCTTTTTCAGAAATTGATGTAACCGATTTGGTCGCTTATCGTGATCATAACAAAGATGATTTTTTTGAAAAAAATAAGTTGAAATTAACTTATACACATCTTTTTATGAAGTGTACTATTGATGCATTAAAAGTATTTCCAAAATTAAATGCTCACAATACACCAAAAGGGTATGTATTGAAAAAGCAGATAAATTTAGGCTTTGCCACGGCATTGCCCGATGGAAATTTAATAGTGCCTTGTCTCAAGAGAACAGAAGATATGAGTTTATTACAAATTGTTGAAGGCGTTAATAAAATTGCTGGTTTAGCTAAAAGTAGCAATTTAAAACCTGAAGATATTCAGGGAGGAACTTTTACGGTTTCTAATACGGGTATTTTTGGTAGTTTGATGGGAACCCCAATTATCAATCAGCCTCAGGTAGCTATTATGAGTTTAGGCGAAATACTAAAAACACCTGCAGTAATGGAAATAAATGGCGAAGATAAAATCGTAATTCGAAAAAAAATGATTGCTTCGCTATCTTATGATCATCGAATAATAGATGGAGCTTATGCCGCCAGTTTTCTTAAATTATTTAAGGAATATGTTGAAAATTACAAAGTTATAAGCTAGTGATTATAACTTTTGTTACATTTTTTTAATAAAATATTAAATGTTGAAAAAAATAAGCAAATATTAAATTTTTTTAATATTATATTTGTATCAAATTTTTAAACTAAAATTTAATCTTATGAGAAAATACTTACTAATAGGCTTTTCAATGGTTTTTGTGATATTGTTTGCTGTGAATTTTAAAACAGTAACTTTGGACGGGATTTATTTTCCCGCATATAAAGTAAAAGTTAAACCACCTAAAGAACAACGAATTCAAGCACAAATAGAAGTTAGAAATAATATGCTTAGAAATGTTGAGACTGGGTTGGTTAATCCTAATGATTGGTATGAAGCATTGGAAAAAGTTACTAGTTTTTACAACAGAATTTCAACAAGAGCAGGAAATATTGATTGGAAAGAAGGAGGCCCTTTAGACGTAGGAGGTAGAAGTAGAGGTTTTATCTTTGACAATCAAACACCAAACAAATGTTATACAAGCGGTGTGTCGGGTGGTATTTTTGAATCTTTTGATAGAGGAAATACTTGGAAGCCTGTTCCTGGTTTTGATCAGTTACCTGTTTTGAGTATTGGATGTATGACACAATCCATTAATGGAGATATTTATGCTGGTACAGGTGAATATTGGGGAAATGATGCAAATGGTGATTTTGGTAGCCAATTTAATGGAAATGGTATATACCGAAAAAAAGCTGGTAGTGATAATTGGGAATTATTAGGTCTTGAAACCCCAAAAAATGGTTCTACAACTCCTCAGTTTTCTCTTGTAATTGATATGGGTTGTGATCCGGTGGATAATAATAAAGTATTTGCTGCAACGAACAAAGGGTTATTTGTTTCAAGAAACGGTGGTAATTCATGGACAAAAGTTTCAGGAGTAATGTCTACTGGTGCAATTTCTCAAATAAAACCTTCTTCAGATCCAAATATTTGGTATGCAGGAAGAGACGGGGTAGCATATAGATCCAATGACGGTGGTACTACTTGGACTGCTATAACATCTGGAAACTATATTGCAAATCATGGATCTAGAAAACACATAAGAATAGCAGTATCAAAACAAGATGCTAAAAAAGTATACGTTTGTGGTATTGATGCTGAAGCTAAATTAAGATTTGCAATTCGTTCAACGGATGCAGGTGCTACTTGGCAATTATTGGGAAAACAAGATGCTCTTTTACAGCCTTTGTGTTCTTCTGATGGAACAGCTTGTCAAGGTTGGTATGATTTATGTATGGCTGTTAATCCAAGCAATGATGATCATTTGTTTTTAGGTGGTCAACAAGCAATGTATACTTGGTCTCCAGCTACAAATTGGGTTAAAGCGGCATTTTGGACAGGCCCTGCTAAATTAGGACAAAATTTAGTTCACGCCGATATGCATGAATTTGCTTTTGATGAAAAAAATCCAGATACATTAGCTATTTGTACGGATGGCGGTATTTATATTACATATAATGCAAAATCTGAGTTTCCTAATCCAACATGGATGCCAAAAAATAAAGCATTTAATATTACTCAATTCTATGATATTAATGCATCAATTTATGGAGAATTGCTTGGAGGAGCTCAAGATAATGGTACGAATTTAATTAGAACAGATGCTTCTACAGATAGAAAATCTTTTGAAGTTAGTGGAGGTGATGGTTTTAATACTGCTATATCTGCATATAACGATAATAGAGTAATGTTTTATACTGTGTATAATGGAGCCATAAGAAAAACCGAAAATATGAATGCTTCTACCACCAATCCTGTAGTTCAAGGAAGTTGTATAGATGTTCAACCTATGACTCAAAGTGGACAACCTGGTGGAGATGGCGATGCTGATGGCGTTCGTTTTCATACAAGAATTCATGTAGCTGAAAAATTAATTCCAGATCCAGATAATACAAATGATACTATTGACAAAGAAATACCTGAAAAATCACTATTTTTTGTAATGCATCCTTCTGGATTTTATGTATCTCCAAATGCAACAAAGCCAGGTGAAAAAGTTGATTGGACATCTGTAATAAATCCAGGCGTTGGAGAAGTGATTGATATTCATCAAACTAAAGATTTGTCGACTATGTATGTTGTGGGTGATGGAGGTGCAAAAAAAATAACTGGTTTTGATAGAGCTACATTTAATAAATCTACAGGAGCTATTCCATGTCTAGTTTCAACAACAACAGGTCTTGGAATCAGCATATCTAAGGTGAATGGTTTACCAGCAAATTTGAGTGGGGTTTATGTTCGCCAATCGAGTCCTATTGTGAAGCCAGAAGTTTTGGTTACTCAAAGTGGTTTTGGTGGTACTCAAAAAGTTTTTTATTCAAGTGATGGAAATACATTCGTTAATAAACAAGGTGATCTACCCATTATGCCAGTTTATTGTGGAATTATAGACGAGTTAAACGAGAAGCATGTCTTGATAGGTACGGAATATGGTGTTTGGGAGACAGATGATATTACTGCTGCTAGTGTAAAATGGGTTCCCTCTAGTAAAAATGTAGGTATGGTTCCTGTATTTAGAATTAGACAAGTGAAATTGAGAAAAAATGGATGTTGGATGGTGTATTTAGGCACACATGGTAGAGGAACATTTTATGCTCCTATTACTGAAGTGCCTGGTTGTAGCTATAATTTAAATAGACCTAAAGTAACTAGTGAAATAGACCCATTTGCTAATATGGGAAGCAAATTCACTGTATTTCCTAATCCAACAACAGATGTATTGAATGTAAGATTCAAATCGGATAAAGTTCAAAATTATACATTTTCTATTTACAGCGCATCAGGACAATTTGTTAAGAAAATGTCATACAGAGCTTCTTATGGAACAAACACTATTCCGCCTATTGAAGTTAATATGCTTTCAAAAGGAAGCTATTTTGTGAGATTGGAAGATGAAGAAAAAGTAATAGGAGGATCACAGTTTATTGTGAAATAGTATATTGTCTTTTAATAAATAAAAATGAAGCCCAAATCAAAAAAAGATTTGGGCTTTTTTGATTTTTAGAAAATAATTCATTTGAATCAAACTATTTGTTTTACTTTTATGTTTTAATAATTGTATTAAAAATCTTGAATGAGAAATAACGAATTTGAGGAAAATGAAGAAAAATTGATGGCGCTTGTAGAGCAATATCAATTTGCACGTGAAAATAATGAACCCATTCATTTTTCAGAAGAAGATTTTGAAGAAATTATACACTATTATTTACAATCAAATAGAGCCTCAGAAGCTCTTGAAGCCAGTGAGTTAGCTTTAAATATATTTCCATTTTCATCCGAATTTAGTTTGGCAAAAGCAGATGCTTATCTTGAAATGGGCGATCTTGAAAATGCAGAAGAAACCTTAGATAATAATTATACATTAGATTATTCCGATGTCAATTTTTATTTAATAAAATCTGAAATTTTTCTCCAACGAAAACAGTTTGAAGAATCCTTAGATATTATAAAAAAAGGATTGAAAAATTGTTTTGAAGATAAGGATTCTTTATACCTTCAAATGGCAGATGTCTTTGAAGAAATGGGTGATTATACCAATATGATTTCAGCGGTGAAAAAGGCTTTGAAGATAAATCCTAAGAATGAGGAAGCTTATGTTACGATTAGTTTTGCATTCCAATTTTATCAATCATCCATTGAAAAAATTTCAATTTTTACGGAGTTAATCGATGAAGATCCCTATAATATTATTGCTTGGTATCATTTGTATTTGGCTTATAGAGAGTCCAAACAAATTGATAAAGCCATTGAAGCACTGGAATATATTCTTGCTATAGAGCCTGAAAATGAAGAATGTATTAATAATTTAGCAATTACATATTATGAAAATAATGATTATGAAAAAGCGCTAAATTTTTTATTAGAATTAGAAAAATCGGATGGACTATCAGCCTATAACTATATAATTATGGGTGTCTGTTATAGAGAGTTGAAACAATACAAAAAAGCAAAAGTTTGTTTTAAAGAAGCGATGGCTATTGATGATGAAAATCCCGATTTGTACTTCCATCTTGCTTTGATGTATTTTGAAGAAAAAAAGTACAATGCCGCATATTCGCTTATACAAAAAGCGGTGGGCTATTCTAGAAATAATGTCTATTTTTTGGAGCTAAAAGCTAATATTTTGTTGGGTATGGATATGTTGGAAGAGTCGATAGATATTTTAAAAACAATGATTAAATTAGATCCCGAAATGTATTTGGCTTATGCCAAATTAAGTTTGGCACTCTATATCAATGGGCAATCAAAAGAGGCTTTGGAATTAATAAAAGAAGCTATTGAAACCTATAATTATGGAGAATTGTATTTCTATCAATCTATAATTTACTTTGAAGAAGGAAAAATGGATGCGGGGCTTATGAGTTTTATGTTAGGAATGGAGTTTAGTCCACAATCCTATCAAATTGTGTTTGATTATACACCTTGGATAGCCGATTTGAAAAGTATTCAGGATGTTATTATTCATTATCAATCTAAAAATAATGAAATATAAGCTTGGGCTGATTGGTAAATCATTGTCTCATTCTTTTTCAAGAAATTATTTTGCTTCTAAATTTCAGAAAGATTCAATCGAGAATTTTTCGTATGATTTGATAGAAATAAAAGAAGAGAATTTAGCTGATAAATTTAATGAAATACGTCAATCTTTTGTAGGGATAAATGTAACTATTCCATACAAAGAGTCTGTAATTCCTTTTTTAGACGAATTGGATATACATGCCAGCAATATTGGTGCAGTAAATTGTATTGCATTCAAAAATGGTAAATCGAAAGGGTATAATACCGATTTTGAAGGATTTGCAGATAGTGTAATTAATATTCCCTTTGACCGAACCAAAAAAGCATTGATTTTAGGTACGGGAGGCGCCTCTAAGGCGATAAGTTATTCGTTGAAAACGATTTTTAAAATTGAGTCTCATTTTGTTTCTCGTAGTCAAGAAAATTACCTAAACTATGAAGATTTAACGGATGAAAATATGAATAACTATGGTATAATTGTCAATACAACGCCATTGGGTATGTATCCCGATATTGAATCTTCTCCACCAATTAATTATAATTTTGTTACATCTCAGCATTTTTGTGTTGATTTAATTTATAATCCCGAGGAAACAATTTTTATGAAAAAATGTATGGAAAGAGGGGCAAAGGTGAAAAATGGACTAGAAATGTTGGAAAATCAAGCTGAATTGTCCTTCTCAATATGGAAAAATAACTTGTAAGGGTTGGTTAAAATTGTATTATTTTTGTAGCATAAATTTATCAAAATGAAATTTGGAGTTGTAATATTCCCCGGTAGTAATTGTGACAAAGACATGCTACATGTTATCCGAAATGTATTGAAGCAAGAAGCAATAGAATTATGGCACAAAGATTCGGATTTGTCTATGTTTTCAAAAGAAGATTGTATTGTTCTTCCAGGTGGATTTTCGTTTGGCGATTATCTTCGTACAGGTGCTATAGCTCGTTTTTCGCCTATAATGGAGAAAGTAATTGAATTTGCAAATCAAGGAGGAAAAGTTATTGGAATTTGTAATGGTTTTCAAATTTTATGCGAGGCTGGGCTTTTACCGGGTGTTTTATTGCGAAATAAAAATCAAAAATTTGTTTGTGAAAATAAGTTTTTGAAAGCAGATGGGGCGTCATTATTAACTCAAAATATACCAAGTAATAAAATATTGAAAATACCTGTAGCACACGCCGAAGGTAGATATTTTTGTGATGAAAATACATTGCAAGAATTAAAGAAAAATGGACAGATTTTGTTTAGATATTGCTCTGAGGCGGGTGAAGTATCCGAAGCATATAATTTTAATGGTGCTGTAGATAATATTGCTGGGATAATGAACAAGAATGGAAATGTTTTTGGGATGATGCCACATCCAGAACGATGTATGGAAGCAGAATTGGGGAATGAAGATGGCTATTTGATTATGAGTGGATTATTGAACAAAGCAATGCAAAATGGATAGAATCATAGCACTTACAAGACTTAGTAGACAAAATTATTTGAATTATCTCAATAAATATTCGATAGAAGAGTTGAATAAAATTCCTTCGGGATTCAACAATAATATTATTTGGAATATAGGTCATATTGTAGCTGTTTTTGACGCATTGTGTTATTCCTTGTCGGGGAATACCACGTATACAACTACTCAATTTATAGAAAGATATAAAAAAGGGACTACGCCTGATGCAAGTTTTTCGGAAGCGGATAGAGCAGAAATAGCCAATGTATTGATTTCTCAAATAGATAAATTTGAAAAAGATTTGGAAAATAATATCTTTCAAAATTACACCTCATATAAAACCAGTTTTCAAAATACACTTGAAAATATAGAAGATGCTTTACAATTCAATTTGATTCACGAAGGGATTCATTTTGGCTATTTGATGAATTTGAATAGAAATATTTAAAAAAATAATTTTAGATTAAAAAAAAAACATTATCTTTGCACTCCAAAATATAATAAAATGAAGGAAGGAATTCACCCAGAAAGTTATAGAACCGTAATATTTAAAGACTTTTCATGCGATTATTCGTTTATGACAAAAAGTTGTGCGCCTAGCAAAGAAAACATCAAATGGGAAGATGGAAATGAATATCCATTGATTCCAATTGAGATTTCAAATATGAGTCACCCATTCTTTACAGGTAAAATGAAAGTTGTAGATACTGCAGGTAGAATTGATAAATTTCAGAAAAAATTCGACAAAAAACTTACAACAAAAAAATCATAATTTTTTGATTTTCAGTAATAATCTAAGCCACTCATTCTTGAGTGGCTTTTTTTTTGGGTTTATTATTTATTTATAGCTATTTTTGCTATAATAAAGTGGATGATTATCCGTTTAATACCAAACTTACTTATAAAATAGTCCAAAATATTTTACAAGTTTAGTTTGGTAA
>CAZUUI010000032.1:0-9477 GCA_964622955.1 uncultured Chitinophagaceae bacterium
GGGATTCTCAGTTGGTTGAATCGTTACAAAATCAAATAACCGTTTGGCTGTAATATAAAATTTAGATTTTTGCAAATTGACAAATAAATCCTCCCATTAATATTGAACATATTGTCCAATATCCAAAGGTAATTAAAATGTATTTTAAACTTCTTTTTTCAAAAAGAGAATTTACTGTAATAATGGGTAAATAAACAAATAATCCACCAATAAAACCATGAATAGCTCCATGTTTAAATGAGATGAAATTATGGCTGTATTTAGTCATAAAATAGGTCAAATCGGCATAAGCGTCGCCTGTTTTTTCTGCAAATCCAACTTCATTCTGCAATATGCTAAATATATGAAATTGATGAATTACCGAAAATTGTAATGCAAATGCAAACAATAGACTCATAAAAAAAGTTACCCCAAAAATTAAAAACATATTAGATTCTTTTGCTTTCTCTTCTGTCATTCCCGTTTCGTTCATCCAAATAGTTCCAAATACTTTGGGATTGTACCATACGGCTCCAATTAATAATGGAATGAAAGAAACTAAAAAAATTACTAAATAATTCATGCCTAGCATATTCAAAAATTTAATCGTTAATAATAATTATCGTTGCAAATGTAACTAAACGAACTTAAATTCAAAAAAGTTTTTTTACTTTTTATCTGATTAGCTTATTAAGTCAATGATATAAAGGACGTAAAGTTGAATGTAATTTAGAATTTTTCTAAATAAAAAATAAAAACTCCTTATCTTTGCCTTCTATGACATTGTGCGAATTAGAAAAAGGGCAAACAGGAATCGTAATTGATTTGATTCAAAATGAGTTTACATTAAAACTTGTGGAAATGGGTATTTATAAAGGTAGAAGTATCACTCCAATTGAATTTACTTTTTCTAAAGATCCTATATGTATATCGGTTTCAGACAGTAGATTGATGCTACGTAGAGAAGAAGCACAATCCATCATTGTTACAAAATGTGATTTATAAATAATTAAATGAAATAAGTGTGAGCAAAGTTCGGAAGATTTTTTTGATAGGAAACCCCAATTCGGGAAAATCCACAATGTTTAATCAATTGACAGGGTTGAACCAGAAAATTGCGAACTATCCTGGTGTGACTACAGAACGAAAAACGGGACTTTTTAAACTAGACAATGTTTCCTACGAACTAATAGATTTACCCGGATGCTACTCGTTGTATCCCAATTCTATCGATGAAAAAGTAGTTATCGATGAATTGTTGGGTAATAAACCCGATATAATAATTTTCGTAGCCGATGCTAGTAATCTTCATCGAAGTTTATTGCTTTATACTCAAGTTGCCGATTTTGGACATCCAATCATTTTGGTTTTGAATATGGTAGATGAATTGGAAGATAAAGGCGAAGTAGTAAATGCTTTATTTTTGGAAACTGAACTCGGTTGTCCTGTTTTTTTATGTAATTCAAAAAAAGGAAAAGGGATAGATTCTCTTAAAAAATATCTTATTGCATCTTCTTTTTTTGCTTCAAAAAAAATCTTTGGAAATCAACAGTTATTCTCCAATTATTTAAGTTCGGGGAATCTAAACTATGCTTCGTGGCACGAGTATGTGCAAAGTACTCCTTCTAATGCTATAGTTGAAAATATCAAGCGAAAAGAAGTCATAGAAAGGTATAACAAGATAGAATCAATTATTTCTTTGACCGTAACCAAAACTCAAAAAGCATTTAATAGACAACGATTGACCGAAAAATTGGATAAGTTTCTGATGCACCGATATTATGGATTTTTATTTTTGTTACTGATACTATATGCTGTTTTTCAAACCTTGTTTACTCTAGCACAATTTCCAATGGAATGGTTAGATAATGGTTTTGGATTTATTTCAAACGCTATTAACTCAATTGATTCAGATAGTTTTATATTAAAATTTTTATCAGATGCTGTAATCCCAGGAATTAGCGGCGTTCTTATATTTATTCCTCAAATTGCCTTGCTTTTCTTGATGAATACATTTTTGGAAGAAAGTGGTTATATGGCTCGAATTGTATTTTTGCTCGATAATTGGATGCGAAGATTTGGTATGAGCGGCAAAAGTGTTCTTCCTTTGTTGTCGGGAAATGCCTGTGCTATTCCTGCAATAGCGTCTACAAAAGCTATTCCCACACACAAAGAACGATTGATAACCATTCTTTGTATCCCTTTTATGACTTGTTCGGCTCGATTGCCCGTATATACGTTGCTTATTTCTATAATTATTCCATTGAAATTTCAGGGTTTAAGTTTGTTGTCTTTGTATGCTTTAGGCGTAATTTTTGCAATGATTTTTGGTTGGATTTTGAACAAAAATATTTCGAGCAATGAAAAGAGTTTTCTTATTATGGAATTGCCTCCATACCGACTTCCTTCATTCAAAAATATTTATATCAATATCAAAAATGCCGTTGTAGCATTTGTCAAAGTTGCAGGAAAATTTATACTAACTATTTCTATAGTATTATGGTTTTTGGCTTCATTTGGATGGAAAAACAATAGCTTTCAAAATGCAAAAATAGAGGATTCTTTTGCAGCATCTATTGGCAAAACAATAGAACCTGCAATAAAACCTTTGGGGTATGATTGGAAAATAGGTGTAGCTCTTGTTACTTCTTTTGCTGCACGCGAAGTATTCGTTTCTACGTTAGGAACACTTTATAATATTGGCGAAGAAGCATCGGAACATACAATGATCGAAAAAATGAAATCACAGGTTTATCCCGATACGAAGTTGCCTGTTTTTACGCTTGCATCAGGAGTTTCCCTTTTGTTGTTTTATGCATTTGCACTTCAATGTATGAGTACGTTGGCTGCAATCAAAAAAGAAACGGGTACTTTCAAATGGGCTATAATTTCATTTATCCTAATGGCTTCATTAGCTTACAGTTCGGCTTTTATAGCATTTCAGTTGTTGAAGTGATTTAAAATAGAAATTCAACTTCTTTCATCCCAAAATAATTAATGGATGCGTCTTCATATTGTAGTATCAGCCTACCGTGATTGTCAATATCGATGATTTGAGCCATAATTTCTTTATTATCAATTTTATAAAGACGTTTTTCTCCATATCCCAAAAGATATTGAAAATACGTTTTTTTATTAACTAAAGATGTAACAGTATAAAGTAGATTGTAATTTCTTTCTAAAGCTTGGCATATTTTGGACAAAACTTCTTTTCGATCCCAGTTGATTTGAGAAAACTCTTTTTTGAGCGAAGTTGCCAATTTTAAATTTAAAGGAAAATTCAATTCATTTATATTGAGTCCTATACCAATAATAGACTGCTCAATTCCATTTGAAGATATACTATTTTCTATTAAAATGCCGCCTATTTTTTTATGATTTAAGAAAATATCATTGGGCCATTTAATTTGCAAATTACCTGAAAGGTTCCTTGATTTCAATAATTCATCAAGCCCCGTAATAATAGATATTGAAATCCATTGGTTCAAGATAAAAATTTCACTTAAAGGAATTTTTTTGGGAAATACTACAAAAGAAAATAAAATATTTTGATATGGTGAACTATGCCAAACGTTGTTTAACTGCCCTCTTCCATTTGTTTGAAAATCAGAAATTATAGAAAAACCTTCATTAACAATATTTTTAGAAACTATTTCTTTCAAAAAATCGTTAGTAGAATGCAACGATTCTTTATGAAAAGGCGTTTGATTAAAAAACGTAACATCAAAAAATGAATCCAAAATAAAAATATTTATTAATTTTGTAAAAATATTAAAAAGAAATCATTTGGCAACGAAAAAAGCAGTAGAAGAGAATCCTTTATTGAAGACTATCATTACTTCATTGACGGATAGGAAAGCACAAGAATTAGTAACGATAGATTTGAGACAAAACGAAGATGCAATAGTAGATTATTTAATTGTATGTCATGGCGATAGTACTACACAAGTAGATGCTATGGCGGGCAATTTAGAAAAAGATGTAAAGGAACTTTTAAGGACAAAACCCTATCGTACAGAAGGTAAAAGAAATTCACTATGGGTAATAGTGGATTATGTAGATATTATTGTGCATATTTTCTACAAAGAAGCAAGAGATTTTTACAAGTTAGAAGATTTGTGGTCCGATGGTCACAAGCAAGTATTTAGTTAAATTATTATTTTAGACGATTTTTAGATTTTATAAAAATGAACAACGAAGAACAACAATTAATAGAAGAAAAAGAAAAGAATTCAAAAGATAATTTTGAACGAAAAGGCAAAAAAAATAAGCCAGAAGGTCCTAGTTATATTTGGATTTATTTAGCTCTTATTTTAATAATTGGATTTACTTTTTTTTCAAATTTTCTACAGGATTCTGATAGTAGAGAAATAAGTCGAATTCAATTTGACAGATTGTATAAAAATGGTCAGATAGATCATTTAGAAACTATTAATCAACAAAAAGCGCTAGTTTTTATTAAAAAAGATTCCCTTGGAAATGAAGAGTATAAAAAACTCAAGATTCCAGCTACTTTGATGGGCGAACCTCAACCAATATTTTTCTTTAGAATATATTCAAATGCTGCTCTAGAAAATCATGTTAATAAAGTAAGAACACAATTTCATTTAGAAGAAATAAATATTGTGCCAAAAGTAGAGTCAAATGGATGGATGGGGATAGGTTCAACAATATTCTCAACGGTATTGTTTTTGGGATTATGGTACTTAATGATGCGAAAAATGAGCGGAGGCGGAGGAGGAGGTTTTCCTGGTGGAGGCATTTTCTCTATTGGAAAATCCAAAGCAACTCTTTTTGACGAAAACGGTGAAGGACAAATAACTTTTGAGCATGTTGCAGGATTAGATGAAGAGAAGGTGGAAGTGATGGAAATTGTAAATTTTTTGAAAGAACCTCAAAAGTATACAAATCTAGGGGGAAAAATTCCAAAAGGAGCACTATTAGTTGGTCCTCCAGGAACAGGAAAAACATTATTGGCAAAAGCTATGGCTGGAGAGGCTAAAGTTCCCTTTTTTAGCATTTCGGGTTCCGATTTTGTTGAAATGTTTGTGGGAGTAGGAGCAAGTAGGGTTAGAGATTTATTCAAACAAGCAAGAGAAAAAGCACCTTGTATTGTGTTTATTGATGAAATTGATGCGGTAGGAAGATCTAGAGGAAAATCAATGATGGGAGGAAATGATGAAAGAGAGAATACCCTAAATCAGTTATTGGTTGAAATGGATGGTTTTGGTACAGACAAAGCTGTAATTATGCTAGCAGCTACAAATAGACCAGAAATTCTAGATGATGCTTTATTGAGACCAGGCCGTTTTGATAGACAAATTCATATAGATAGACCCGATTTAAATGGAAGAGAACAGATATTTAATGTGCATTTAAAACCTATCAAGAAAAGTGAAAATGTAGATGCAAAAAAATTGGCAGAATTAACTCCGGGATTTGTAGGAGCCGACATAGATAATATATGTAATGAAGTGGCATTGGTTGCTGCAAGAAAAAATAAAGAATCTGTTGATATGCTTGATTTTAATGAAGCAATAGATAGAGTAACAACAGGTTTGGAGAAAAAGAATATGATTATTCAGCCTGAAGAGAAAAAAGCAATAGCTTATCACGAAGCTGGACACGCTCTTACTAGTTGGTATTTGGAGCATGCTCATCCATTTGTAAGGGTTACTATAATACCTAGAAGTGAATCATTAGGACATGCTTTATATTTACCAAAAGAAAAATATTTAACAATTAAAGAAGAATTACTAGATAGAATTAGCGTTTCTCTTGGTGGAAGAGTCGCTGAAGATATTGTTTTTGGACAAATATCAACAGGTGCTTTAAGCGATTTGGATAATGTGACAAGAATTGCATATTCTATGGTTACAGTATATGGAATGAGTGAAAAAGTAGGAAATGTGTCGTTTTATAGAATGGCTGAAAACTCCTATGAAAAACCATATTCTGATGAAACATCTAGGTTAATAGATGATGAAGTACGTACAATTATTGATGAACAATATATTCGAACTAAGAATTTATTGATGAGTAAAAGAGAAGAACTCGATAAACTGGCAAATAAATTGTTGGAAAAAGAAGTACTTACAAAAGATGATTTAATCGAACTTTTTGGTAAAAGACCATGGGATAAAGATGAGTTGAATGATGATACACAGCCAAATATAGAAGAAAGAAATAAAACATTCGTCGAATCAGAAATTAGTTCTAATGATGAAAGTGGTCATGATTCTAATGAAGTTACCAATATTTCATAAAATTAACAAGTGAAAGGATTTATTTATTTTTATTTATTAATTATATCATTATATTTGTTACAATCCTGTTCAAAGGATTTAGCACAAAATGGTATACCTTCTTATTTAAGAATTGATTCAGTACAAGTTATAGGTGAATCTAAATTTGGAGTAATCTCAAAAGATATTTTTGGAGTACAAATAGATGTGGGCTCAGAGTCCAGAGGAATTTGGCAGTTGCAATCATTGATTCCTGTATTGCAAGAAGGTGATAAGAATTTAGTGATATATCCTTTTGTAAAAGTAAATAACCTTTCAAATAATTTTATACAATATCCTTTTTTAAGGTATGATGCCCGTTTGCATAATTTTAGTCCTAAAAGAGTAGATACGGTTGTTCCTAAGTTTTATTATCAATCAGATACAAGAGTTGTTTTAATTGAAGAATTTGAGAATAATTCTAATTTTTCAAATGGAACGGTTTCAGCAATTGCCAAAAATGGATTAGGTAGTTTGAAGATTGTCGCAAATCGTCAGATTACTGCAGATTCAAGTACTATTTCAGTTCATGTTTCAGAGCTTTTATTAAATCCAGGAAAAGAAATTTATCTAGAATTTGATTATTACATGCCTTCGGGTGCTCTGATGCCTTCTATCTCATTCACAGATGCTAATGGAACTGTTAAAAATCTTTTTTCAGATAATTTTTTGAAAAAAAATAGTGGTTGGCAACATGTATATTGGCGATTTTCGAGTTTGGTAGGCTATGCAAATGTCACAAAAGGTTATGTTTCCTTTTCTTTGTTAAAAAATGATGTGCCTGATGGTGAAGTATACATTGATAACTTAAAACTCTTAGAAAGATAATTATTAAACTTTATAAATTTTATTAAAAATGTCAAATTACGATGTAACTATTATTGGAGCAGGGCCTGGAGGATATGTTTCTGCTATTCGTTGTGCTCAATTAGGTTTAAAAACAGCTTTGGTAGAAAAATATGATACCTTAGGTGGAACCTGCTTGAACGTAGGTTGTATTCCTTCAAAAGCTATGTTGGATAGTAGTGAACATTATTTTAAGGCCAGAAAAGAGTTTAATGAACATGGTATTATGCTTGATAATTTGAGTGTTGATATCAATAAAATGGTAGAGCGTAAGGCAGGCGTTGTAGATATGACGGTAAAAGGTATTGATTTTTTGATGAAAAAAAATAATATTGATGTAATTCATGGTACAGCATCTTTTGAGACTAAGAATACATTAAATATTTTAGCAAAAGATGGTTCTTCTTCAAAAATTGAGTCCAAAAATATTATCATTGCTACAGGATCAAAACCAGCGTCTTTGCCTTTTATTACAATAGACAAAGAGCGAATTATCACTTCTACCGAAGCGTTGAAACTAAATGAAATACCAAAACATTTATTAGTTATTGGTGGCGGAATTATTGGATTAGAAATGGGTTCTGTTTATAATAGAATAGGTTCAAAAGTTACAATAATAGAATATGCCGATAAAATTGGCGGTACTATGGATAGTGAAGTTTGTAAAGAACTTCAACGTGTATTGAAAAAACAAGGAATGGATATTCAAACTTCTATGAAGGTTAATTTTGTAGAACGAAATGGAAATACCGTAACGGTAAAAGCGCTTGACAAAAATGATCAAGAAGTTGTTTTTGAAGGCGATTATTGTTTGGTAGCTGTAGGACGTAGACCTTATACCGATGGTTTAGGATTAGAAAAAATAGGCGTATCGTTGGATAATAGAAATAAAATACCTGTAAATGCTCATTTACAAACAAGTGTCGAAAATGTATATGCTATTGGTGATGTAATTGATGGACCAATGCTTGCTCATAAAGCTGAGGAAGAAGGTGTTTTTGTTGCAGAATTATTAGCAGGTAAAAAACCGCATATCAATTATAATTTGATACCTGGAGTGGCTTATACGTGGCCTGAGGCCGCTGGAGTGGGCAAGACCGAAGATGAATTGAAAAAAGAGGGAACGCCATACAAATCTGGTAAATTTCCATTCAAAGCCAGCGGTAGAGCTAGAGCGAGTAATGATACTGATGGATTTATCAAAGTATTGGCCCATAAAGAAACGGATGAAATATTAGGGGTTCAAATGGTAGGAGCTCGTGTAGCAGATATGATTATGCAGGGTGCTATTGCTATGGAATTTAGAGCTTCTGCAGAAGATATCGGTATGGCATGCTTTGGACACCCTACATTCTCCGAAGCCTTCAAAGAAGCTTGTTTGGCAGCTACCGAAGATAGAGCTATTCATATATAATCATTGAAATTGAAATCGTTTTTTTTATTTTTCTGGAGAAAAATAAATTCAAAAAATAGAAAAATCATTCGCGATTTTTGTAAAGATATTTGGCTAGATGCGATTGGTGCAAATCTATCGCAAATGGCTAATGTTTATGGTTCTGATAAAAATTTGCTTCATGGATATACAAAGATTTATGAAAAATATTTTTTTGAAAGGAAAAAAGCTGGATTTGCTCTTTTAGAAATTGGTATTGGAGGTAGTTCAAAAAAAGAATCTGGAGGCGGGAGTTTACGCATGTGGAAGCGATATTTTCCAAATGCAAATGTTATAGGAATTGATATTTATGATAAATCCTTTTTTGAAGAGTCTAGAATCAAAACTTATGTTGGGAATCAATCTGATATTGATTTTCTAAATGAGTTGACAATGAAGTATCATTTTGAAATTGTAATAGATGATGGAAGTCACTTCTCGTATGATGTGATTACTTCTTTTTTAAATTTATTTCCTAAAATGCCTTCTAAAAGCTTATATATTATTGAAGATACTCATGCCTGTTTTTTTGAAAATGATATAAAATATAAAGATTTTTCTACAGTAACATTTTTTAAAGATCAAATCCCATATTTATCAATGAAATCTAATTCAGATGTTGAAAAATGTATTACAAATGAAATAGATTATATTCATTTTTATCCAAAACTCATAATAATTCAAAAAAAATGATTTTTTTTGATGCATTAGACCAAAAAAAAATTAAATTTGCAAACAGCTAATAGCTAAAATTATACTAATTATGAACTTACCAATAGAGATATATTTAGAACAAACACCTAATCCAGATAGTATGAAATTTCTGGTTAATAAAGTTTTGTTGCCCAATATGATTTTTGATTCAAAAAGAATTCAAAATTCAGGCGATTCGCCACTTGCAGATTCAATTTATGAAAAATTTGAATGGGTTTCGGG
>CAZUUI010000032.1:9487-10553 GCA_964622955.1 uncultured Chitinophagaceae bacterium
TTTTTATATCAAATAATTTTATTACCATCTCCAAAAGTACTGAAAATGATTGGTACGAATATATGCACGAAGTAAAAGAATATTTGAAAATGTATTTTCAAAACAACTTTGATGTAGTTACGAAATCTTTTATTGAAGCAAAAATGAAAGAAAATTCAAATCAAGAGTTGGATGAAAGTGTGGAAGGTAAAATCAAAGAATTGTTGGAAAAATATGTTCAGCCCGCGGTAGAAAGTGACGGAGGTTTTATTGCTTTCAAATCATTTGAAAATGGAATCGTAACGTTGTCAATGCAAGGAAGTTGTAGTGGCTGTCCGTCTTCGCAAATTACATTAAAATCAGGAATAGAAGGATTGCTAAAGCGTATGGTTCCCGAAGTAATGGAAGTAGTAGCTGAAGCTAGTCATTAATTATAGATTTAGGGAAAGGGGATTTTTGAGTGTAATACATCTATAAAAACCAAACATTAAAAAGTCTTCTTTCCCTTTTTTGAATAAATAAAAAGCGTTAAATTATGATAGATAGATTAGAAAAAATATTAAAAAAAGTAAGGGCTTTGAAAGATTCAAATGCATCGCTTCAAGATAAAGTAAAAGAATTTCAAACTCTTGCTAATCAAAAAGATGATCAAATAATAAAATTGCAAAGTCAACTTTCTATAGAAGCAAAGGCCAGTGAAGAAGCTATGAATGTACTTCGTAAAAAATGTGAGGATCTTATTTTTGAAAAAGAAAACCTAGAGAATAAATTAAATTTTTATAATTTAGCACCCGAAAATTTGTCTAAAAAAGAGCTAAAGAATAAAATCGATAGCTATATTCAACAAATTGATAATTGTATAAAAGTATTAGATAGTATATAAATGGAAGATAGAATAAGCATAGATATAATGATTGCTGGTCGTCATTATCCATTGAAAATACAAAAGCAAGATGAAGATAAAGTTTTGCGAATTGTTAAAAATATTAATGCTAAAATAGAGCAGTTGAAAAATCAATATGATGCCAGAGATACACAAGATTATTTGGCAATGTGTTTGCTTCAATTGACCGCACAGCAGTTACAC
>CAZUUI010000032.1:10563-12578 GCA_964622955.1 uncultured Chitinophagaceae bacterium
CAATTTGGAAACTCAAATTGAACCTCAAATCAAAGAGTTGGAAGCTTTATTAGCTGATTTTGAATAGAATACACTTATCATTTAATTGAACTTTTTTGTACAAAAAAATGAATTAACAAGAAAAAAATGAATAAATAATGGATGTAACAACAATGATTATAGCTGTAGTACTAGGAATAGTAGGTGTAGCTGTTGGTTTTTTTATCGGAAAGAAAAGTGTTTCGGCCGATGTAGAAAAATTAGAAGAAGAAAGTAAAAAAGAAGCTTTACGTATTGTAGAAAATGCAAAAAAAGAAGCTGAAACTATTCACAAAAATAAATTGATAGAGGCAAAAGAAGAAATTTTAAAACAAACATCTGAATTTGATAAAGCATCAAGAGAACGTGAATCAAAATTGGTTCAAAAAGAAAATGATTTGAAAAACAGACAAAATCAGTTGAATCAAAAAATTGAAAATCATTCTAGAAGAGAAAAAGAAGTTGAGAATGAAAAAAATCAATTAGATAAATTGAAAGAAACATTAGATATTAAAAAGTCTGAACTTGACAAACAACATGAGACATATTTGAAAGAACTTGAAAAAATTTCGGGACTTACAAAAGAGCAAGCAAAAGAACAAATACTTCAAGCTGTAAAATCAAAGGTTGAAAGCGAGGCTATGCGTCAGGCAAAAGTTGTTTATGACGAAGCAATGAATAAGGCTAATAAAGAAGCTAAAAAAGTAATTATCCAAACTATTCAACGTACTGCTTCTGAACATGCAATTGAAAATACTGTTTCGGTATTCAATCTTGAAAGCGATGATCAAAAAGGTCAAATAATTGGACGTGAGGGTAGAAATATCCGTGCAATTGAGGCGGCAACAGGTTGCGAATTGGTAGTAGATGATACGCCCGAAGCAATCATTATCTCAGGTTTTGATCCTATCAGAAGAGAGATAGCTCGTCTATCACTTCAACGATTAGTTGCCGATGGGAGAATTCACCCAGCGCGTATTGAAGAGGTTGTTTTAAAAACTCAAAAACAATTAGAAGACCATATCGTGGAGATTGGAGAGCGTACCATCTTGGATTTAAATATTCAAGGAATGCACCCCGAATTGGTTCGTTATATTGGAAGAATGCGTTTCCGATCAAGTTATGGACAAAATCTATTGATGCACTCAAGAGAGACAGCCAATTTATGTGCTACTATGGCTGCGGAGTTAGGATTAAATCCAAAATTGGCTAAAAGAGCAGGATTGCTTCATGATATTGGAAAAGTGCCTGATGAAGAGTCTGAATTGAGCCATGCACTTTTGGGAATGAAAATATGTGAAAAATACGGCGAACATCCAGCGGTGTGTAACGCTGTAGGAGCACACCACGATGAAATTGAAATGAAATATGTAATTTCTCCTATTATCCAAGCTTGTGATTCTATTTCGGGAGCTAGACCAGGTGCAAGAAGAGAGGTTATGGAAAGTTATATGAAACGTATAACAGATTTGGAAAAATTAGCTAGTAGCTATTCGGGAGTAGAAAAAGCATTTGCTATTCAAGCGGGTAGAGAGTTGAGAGTAATTGTAGAAAGTGATAAAATTACAGATAAAGAAAGTGAAGATTTATCATTTGAAATTGCTCAAAAAATCCAAACGGATATGACGTATCCTGGGCAAATCAAAGTTACCGTAATCCGTGAAAAAAGAGCGGTAAACGTGGCTAAATAATTGTTAATTTAAAAAAATACCATTGAAAAATGTATAAACTATTCTTTGGTTTTTGTTTAATTTTCAACTTAGGATTTTCACAAAATTCAATTGCGTTATTAAAATATAATGGAGGAGGGGATTGGTACGCCAATCCTACTTCACTTCCCAATTTAGTTAGATTTTGTAATCAAAATCTCAAAACGAATCTCACCGTTGAAATTCCAACAGTTGAAGTAGGAAGCGCCGAATTGTTTCGCTATCCTTTGGTGCATCTCACAGGGCATGGAAATATAATGTTTAATGCTGCGGAAGCTAAAAATTTAA
>CAZUUI010000033.1:0-12571 GCA_964622955.1 uncultured Chitinophagaceae bacterium
AAGACATAAGATTATTTTTAAATTAGAATGGGTATAATCAAAAATTATTTTTGTAATTTTGTAAGCCGTCTTAGTTCTAAGGCGGCTTTTTTTATACCTTAACTTCTGTTATGAATTTAAAAGAATATACCAAATCTTTATATCTTTTTTTGAAGCAACATTGCAACGATAACATTGCTTTAAAACAAGCGCAATATATGCGGAACAAGTTTGAATTTATCGGATTGATGCGTGATGATATCAAAAAACTGCGAATAGATTTTGAATCAATAAATGGAAAGATAAAAAAGGAAGATGCCTTTTTGTTTTGTATTGAATGTACAAAATATACCGAAAGAGAAATGTGGTATATCGGTTTCAACGCTTTGGAAGGGTATAAGAAATTTTATAAATACGAAGATTTAAAAATCTTGAAAAATTGGGTAGAACTAGGCGATTGGTGGGATATTGTAGATATAATTGCTTCGCATCATCTTGGCGCAATAGCTATGATAAGTGAAGATGCAAGAGCAGAAATACAAAACTGGATGCTTGCCCCCAATTTTTGGCTGAGAAGATGTGCTATTTTGTATCAATTAAAATACAAACAGAAAACCGATGCCGAATTTTTATTTTTTGTATGCAAAGAATTGGCACACGAAAAAGAATTTTTTATTCGAAAGGCTATTGGATGGGCATTGCGAGAGTATTCAAAGACCAATCCAAATGCAGTAAAAGTATTTATTCAAGAAAATTATTCCTTTTTATCGCCTCTTTCTATAAAAGAAGGTAGTAAATATTTATAAAAAAACAAAAATATCCAAAAAAATAGTATTTTTGTAGCCTATGCAGAAAATCATTATTTTATTGTTGTTTTCGGGTCAAATACTTTTGGCTGCAAACAAATCGGATACATTTATGGCGCTGGGAACCTATTACTACCAGCAAAAAGATTATATTCAAGCAAAAAAAATGCTAGACAGCTGCGTTATGCTGAATAATCAAAACGACCACTGTGGCTACTATCGAGCTCAAATAGCTTTTGATGAACAAGATTATGACTTAGCCAAAATCATTTTCAAAGGTGTTTTGGGACTACAACCTAGAGATTATGCGTCTTGGAATATGCTTGGGCTTACTTTTTTGGAACTCAAACATTATGATAGTGCCGAATTTTGTTTTAAAAATGCGGTAAGATTAAATTCAAAAGAAGCAAAATTCTTTGCCAATTGGGGGAAAAATCAGTTGTTGCGAGGCAATCCTACTCACGCGTTAGAATTGTTTAACACCGCCATTTTCCTTGACCCAAAATATTCAAATTTTTATGTTAATAGAGCTATAATATTAGAAAAATTGGGCAGAAAAGATAGTGCCATTCAAGATTTGAAAGATGCACAAGCGCTTGATCCTCAAAACAAAATTGTAGCAAGCAAACTCAAAGAATTAAGTCCTTCATACGTAAATTATTATATTGGATTGGGAGTTATTTTTGTGTTGTTGTTTTTATTTTTGGTTTTTCGGAAGAAAAAAAACAACTAATCGATATTCTATTTTATGAAAATAATTCATACAAAAAAAGAACTCAATGAGTTTCTACTTCCATATAGGAATTCTAACAAAACCATTGGATTTGTCCCTACAATGGGGGCTTTACACGCGGGACATTTATCGTTAGTAGATATATGTGCAAAAAGCTGTGACATTACTATTATGAGTATTTTTGTCAATCCTACTCAATTCAACGATATAAAAGATTTTGAAAAATATCCTCAAAATTTAGATTCAGATATCCAAAAATTAAAGTCAAGCCCTTGTGATATTGTATTTGCTCCCAATGCCAGTGAAATATATGAAAATGGTTTAGATGAACGAATCATCATAGATTTAAAAGTATTAAGCACCATTTTAGAAGGCGAAAAACGCCCCGGACATTATGATGGTGTAGTAACGGTAGTTTATAAACTATTCAATATTGTCCAACCAAATAAAGTATTTTTGGGAATGAAGGATTATCAGCAAGTATTGGTAATCAAAGAATTGATAAAACAAAAAAATATGCCCATTGAAGCTATTGGCTGCCCTACATTGCGCGAGCCAAACGGACTAGCTATGAGCAGTAGAAATACACGATTGAGCGAAGACGAAAAAGAAATTGCCTTAAATTTGTCAAAAGCCCTTCATTTCATAATGTCTCAAGTGGGGAAAACAACGCCCAAAATAGCTGTATCTACCGCAATAAATCAATATTTGACAAATCCTCTAATTAAACTTGAATATCTTCAAATTAGCCCAGAAAATGACATTTCAATAGAAATTAACGAATGGGACGACGCCAAAAGCTATGTGGTTTTAATAGCCGCTTTTGTAGGAAATATAAGGCTTATAGACAATATGGTCTTTTCCAAACAGTAAAAATCGTCTATTTTTTATTACACTTTTTAACGATTGTATAAAATGCTATAAATTAGTTAGTTAATACATTTTAAATTTGCATTAAAATTATAACATTCTGAAACAGCATTTAGAAAGTATTTTGAATTTATTAGACGACGATTCGTTGTACCCAATTCTAAAAAAACAAATTTTAGAGCTGGGACATTATCGTTTTGAAATAATGTCAAAAGAAATCATTTTGTGCAAAGAGTTACATCCCGAATTGTCATCAACTTTGGATAAATTACACGAGGATTTAAAACTCGATCATTTTCTTACAAGCTTGATTGTCAATCTTAAAGATTCTAATTTTAAACTAATCCCTTTTATTCTCGAGCTAAATGACTTAATTTTTGGGAAAAATGAATTTCAGAATAATGAACGTTTTTTTGAAGACTTGTGTCAGAATATCAAATCTCAAATCACTTGGCAAACAACACCTGTAGAGATTTATAATATTTTTAATAAATCAATAGCCGAGCTTTTTATCATTGAATATACCGAATCGTTATTTACCTATAATTTCAATGCTATTATTTCTTCCCGAAAAATCAATTTAAATGCATTGGCATTATTGTATTTGATGGTAGCAGAGCGCATCGATTTGCCTATCTTTGGTATGCCTGTTCACGACAAACTTTTGCTTTGTTTGACCAAAGAACATTGCTATCACAATGAAATGGTATATGAAGACGATATTATATTCTATTTCACCCCATCGGAAAATGGTGTAGTATACACCCTTGAGGATCTTGAATTTATAGCAGAAAAAAATGATTTGAGCTTGGATATCAATAGCAAATTGCCAAAAAGTAACAATAATATTGTGCAGCATTGGCTTTTTAGAATTGAATTATTACAAAAAAATCCAAACATATCACAAAAGTTATCCATATATTTTCAACAAATTTTGGAATTATTAAAAAATCCCGAATAAAATACAATCAATCTTGAATTTTTTTCTTAAAATTGCACTTTAAAAATATATCAACTTAATCAAGTGAAATATAATGCAACTTTAAATTCCATAAAAGCCTACAATGAATTTCTTGGAGGAAAATGGCGATTAATCATAATCGACCAATTATTCTCTAGTACACAAAGATTCAAAGATTTGTTGGCTCATATTGAAGGCATTACACCTCGAATGCTTACAAAAGAGTTGCGAACATTAGAAAAATACAACTTAGTAGAAAAAGAAGTATACCGCGAAGTGCCACCACGTGTTGAGTATTCGCTTACCGATAAAGGTGTCAAACTCTTTCCATTGTTAGAAAGTATAAAAGCTACAGGTGATATCTTTTTGGAAGAATTGCACGAAAATCCAGGATTGCTCACTTCGGTAGTTATCGATCGTAAAGCATCCAAAACATTGAGAACTAAAGCTCCTGAACCTCAGTTAGAAATAGTTGTTGACGAAGATACAGAAATTAAATTTGTAAAACTGGATGTAAAAAAAGAAGAATATCAATTACCTATTCGTCAGCAGACGCATTCTACCAAAAAACGTATAGAAGATATTGTTTTGGACGAAGTTTATAATGAAGATATAATTGATGAAAATCAAATAGATATTCAATTTGAAGGTGAAAATAAAATTGATGAAATTCAAATTGTAGAGGAAATTGAAACCCCAAAATTAGAGAAAAAGAAAAAAGATACACCTCCCAAACCCGAAATAAAACAATTTGTTCAATTGGAACTATTTTAAATTATTTTTTTAAAACTATCGCCAATTCCTTTTTCCAATTCACCCAGTTCCAGCATTCGGTCTATAACTTTTCGAATAAGTATAATGTCTATTTTTGGATTGATTTTTTTGATAAATTCAATATCAAAAAACACGTGTTTATCCATTCGTTCCAGTATATTTTTTCTAATTTCAATATAAACTTGCGAAGGGGTATTGGAAATATTAGCCAAACAAATATCGCATTTTCCACAGCGATTTTTTGTCTTTTCGCCAAAATAATTCAACAAAAATGCACTTCTACACATATCTTTCAGTTTGAGAAAATCCAAAACCGATTCAATCTGAGCCAAATATTTTTCTTTTCGCTGCAAATAAAGCGTATGATTGATTTCCATTTTTTCTTTGGCTCGCTTTGCCTCAAAAAACACGATAATGGGACTATTAGAAGCGGGCTTAAAAGTAAGGAATCCTTTATCGTCCAATGATTTTAGATTCGCTTCCACATCTTTAAGCGCATAATGATGTTTTCGAGCAAAATACTCCAAATCAATTGGTCTTTCATTGCCAAAAAGCCCCTCAAAAGTTCGGATTAATTGTTTTGTAAACTGCTCCAGATAGGGATATGATTTATAAAATTCAAAAACTTCGTTGGATTCATATTGAATACAAGCTTTTGCAGGTCGAAAGTACATATCTTCTAGCGCTATCCATTCATTTTCAATCAAAATATCCAAGCAAAGTTGTGTTTTGGCTTTTTGAAGCTGATATTTATCACAAAACGTGTCTAATGAAAATGGATACGACTCATTAGCTCCCGATTCAAAGGGAATATTATAATAATTATATAACAAGGTCATCGTATTTCGCACGTCATCCAATGAAGGATACAACGCCTTTTTATCTTCTATTTCTTTGATATCATTGGGTTGTATCAAGGCAATTCCATAAGCTTTTTCGCCATTTCTTCCTGCGCGTCCCACTTCCTGAAAATAGCCTTCAAGTGATATGGGGAAATGGAAATGAATAACCATATCTACATCCGATTTATCGATTCCCATCCCAAAAGCATTGGTACAAATCATTACACTTTTTGATTGAATCCAACGTTCTTGTTTTTGCATTCTTTCCGAAAAAGATAGTCCTGCGTGGTAATAATCTACAGCTATTTTATTGTCTTTCAGTATTCTATACAACTCTTCGGCAGAGTTCCGTCTGTTTACATATATTAATTTTGAACTTGTTTTTTTCTGTAAAATTCCAATCAAACGATCTACTTTATTGGTACAAGTGAGTAGCGAATAACTCAAATTTGGTTTTTCATAACTACTTGAAAAAATTTCAGGTTTTGAAAAATCCAATTTTTCTATTATGTCTTTTTGGACTAGCGGCGTAGCGGTAGCCGTCAATGCCAAAAAAGGACAAGGATCTATATAGTTTTTAAGCTCCGAAATCTTGAGATATGAGGGTCTAAAATCATAACCCCACTGCGATATACAATGCGCCTCATCTATCGCCACCATACATATTTGCATCTGACGCAAATAATTCAAAAATTGTTGGGATTGAATTCGTTCGGGCGATACATACAAGAATTTTACTTTGCCTTCAATACAGCCATTAATAATTTTAGCTACATCGTTTGCGTGCATAGAGCTGTATATACAAGCTGAAGGTATTTTTTTGCTTCGCAATTGCATCACTTGGTCTTTCATCAATGCTACCAGAGGCGAAATGACCAAACAAAGCCCTTCTTGCATCATAGCAGGCACTTGAAAACATATTGATTTGCCGCCTCCTGTAGTCATCAGCGCCAAAGTATCTTTTTTGTGCAATACCGCATTGATAATTTCCCATTGCATAGGCCTAAAGGAATCGTAATTCCAATATTGCTTCAATATTTCAAGGGCTTTTTGTGACTGCATTGATGAAAATAAAAACCAAATATAATAAAAAAAAGCTATCTCGAAAATTCAAGATAGCTTTTATATCATTTTAATAAAAATAAATGGATTATTGCTTTTTGCTATCCAAATATTCTTTAACTAAATCTTTGTGAACGATTTTCTCTCTAAATTGGTATGCACCTGATTTAGCAGATTTTTCCGCAGTGATTACTTTTACATAATCTTTTGATCCTTCTTGTGCCTGACGATTCGTTTTGGCGTTTTTTGAAACCTTAGCCATATCTTAATTATTTAATTTCTTTGTGAACAGTATATTTTCTCAAAATAGGATTGAATTTTTTCAACTCAATTCTATCGGGTGTATTTTTTCTATTTTTGGTAGTAATATATCTTGAAGTACCAGGCATATTGCTTTCTTTATGCTCTGTACACTCTAATATTACTTGGATTCTATTACCTTTAGCTTTCTTTGCCATTTCTTTCTATTTTTATTTTATTAAATAATTATCTTATTTGAACTTCTCCTTTGTTTTCAAGTTCTTTAAGATATTGATAAATTCCTTTTTTATCAATAGTTCTCAAAGCATACATACTTACTTTCAAAGACACCCATTGGTCTAATTCTGGCACAAAAAACTTTTTCACTTTCAAATTTGGTAAAAAACGTCTATTTGTTTTTACATTTGAATGCGAAACATAATGTCCTTTCAATGGTTTTTTTCCTGTTAAATCACAAATTCTTGCCATAATCTAATTAAAATTGAGGTGCAAAAATAATACTTTTTTCTTAATTCAAAGTTTTTTTTTCACTATTTTTCATTTTGGTTATTAATAATGTATCTTTTTTAATACATAAAGAAAAATATCACGCTACTTCCCAATACAAAACTTCCCAAATATCGTACCCAAAATATCTTTATCTACATCGATAGCGCCTGTGATTTCGCCTATAAAACGAAGTGCATCGCGGAGATGATAAGAAAGTAAATCGCCTGTCATTCCCATTTGCAAACCATTTTCGAGTTGTAAAAGAGCTTCTAAGGCTCTGTTTAGCGCATCCAAATGTCGTGCATTGCTGATATATACATCGGTATGTGGTTTTTGAGTTTCGATCATTTCAAAAAGCATTTGCTTTAGTGCTTCTAAATTTACCTGCGATTTTGCAGAGATAGAAAGACGCCTCACTTTTTCATTTTCAATATCATTTGCAATCCTTTGAGATTCGGACAGGGTATCCATTTTATTAGCCAAATGAATGATAGATTTATCCATTTTTATCAATTCCTGCAAGTTTTTTTGAGCATCATCAGCTTCTTTTATATCATACAGATGAATCACTATCTGCGATTGTGTTATTTTCTCTCTTGTGCGTTCTATCCCTAAATTTTCAACGATATCTTCGGTTTCTCGCAAGCCTGCGGTATCGATAAAACGAAATGCAATTCCTTGAATATGAATGGTTTCTTCAATCGTGTCGCGAGTAGTTCCCGGAATATCGCTCACCAAGGCGCGTTCTTCGTTGAGCAAGGCATTGAGCAAAGTGGATTTTCCCGCATTGGGTTTTCCTACTATGGCTACAGGTACGCCATTTTTTATGGCATTGCCATACGCAAAACTCTGTATCAAGTCGTTTAACTGCGATTTGAGTTTATCTATCAAATCTTGAAGTTCTTTTCTATCGGCGAATTCTACATCTTCTTCACCAAAATCGAGTTCCAATTCTATCAAGGCTGTAAAATGGATCAATTCTTCCCGCAACAAGGCCAACTTATTGGATACGCCACCACGCATTTGTGTCAAAGCCATTTGATGTGCGGCTTTGGATTCGGAGGCAATCAAATCGGCTACGGCTTCAGCCTGTGACAAATCCATTTTTCCATTCAAAAAAGCTCGTTGGGTAAATTCACCTGCGCTTGCCATTTTGGCGCCTTCGCGCATTAATAAATCCAAAATTCGCTGTATGATAAAAGGTGAGCCGTGACAAGAAATTTCAGCAGCATTTTCGCCGGTATACGATTTGGGATTTTTGAAAACAGACACCAACACTTCATCTACCAACTGTTCATTATCTCTAATTTCTCCAAAATGAATGGAATATCCCGAAGCCTCGCTCAATCGGGTTTTCCCATAGAAAATAGTATCCAAAATTGTCAAAGATTCTTTGCCGCTAAGCCTTATTACAGCTATTGCGCCAGAACCTTGCGGAGTAGAAAGGGCTACAATGGTCGAACTCATTTTTTTCTATTTATTTTCGCATACGAGGGTCTATCATCAAATATAAAAAATCTACCACAAAAGATATAACCACAAATGTAAAAGCTACATATAAGGAAGCGCCCATCACTACGGGAATGTCAAATCTCATCAACGCATTGACCGTCAAATTTCCCAAACCTTTGAAATCAAAAATAACTTCTATAAAATAAGCGCCTGCCAGCAAACTGCCAAACCATCCCGAAACGGATGTGATAACTGGATTCAACGCATTGAGGAGTGCGTGCTTGAAAAAAACCACTCGATTGCTCAACCCTTTAGCAACAGCCGTTCGGATATAATCTTCGCTCAATACATCCAGCATACTATTTCGTGTAATTTGCGTAAGAATAGCCACAGGACGCAATCCTAATGCAATGACGGGCAATATCAAATTTTTCCAGACATAAATTCGATTGCCATAATCGTCCATTTCTATTAAAGAACCTTTAAAACTCAAACCCGTCCAATCGCTCAAATAATATCCAAAAAGGAGCGCAATCAAAATTGCCACAAAAAAAGAAGGCGCCGAAATACCCATAGCCGAAAAAGCCAAACACGCTTGGTCTATCCACGTATTTTTCTTTACGGCTGCCAAAATTCCCAGCAAAACACCAATTAGAGTAGCAAAAATAATGGAACATAACGCCAAAACCAGCGTACTCAAAAAACGCTGTGCTAGCAAGGTTGTCACTCGCTCTTGATTTTGAAAACTTTTGCCAAAATAGGGATATTTTAGATACAATCCGTTTTGAGAAATCGAAAACAATTTGATGCCTTCATAAGAAGTGCTATCCCACGCAAAAACGGCATTTTCAGATTCAGAAAAATAGCTGAGAGGTGAAATTTCATTCAACGAAATCAATAACCGAACCATAGGTGGCTGATCCAAATGAAACTCTTTTGCAATGGCTTCCTCGGTAGCTTTATTGCTACTTTGTCCTATCATACTCTGTGCGGAGTTGATGGGCAAGACTTGAAATAGAAAAAAAAGTATAATATATACGCCTAAAAGTACAGTTAATGAAAATAAAAATTTCTCAAAAATCGACTTCAATAGGTTGAAATTAAGCGGTAATCATTGGCAAATGCAACCATTTCTCTTCATCGGGATTGTGCGAAAAGAAACTGAACATACCGCCGCTAATTTCAGCGATACTAAGCGCAAGTGATTGAAAACTTTCTAGCATTCTATCTTTTGTGTTCTCATCCAATTTTGGCAAAATAGCATTGATACGAGCCACTTTATCCGATAAATATTGCATTCTAGCCTCATAAGCCTCAGGCAACATATCCAAATTCAATGCCATCGATTCTTTAATTACGTTATGCGCATTTGCATAAAAATCTCTCAAAGAATGATGCGCCGTTTTGATACGGAAAAAAGTAACTTTTTCAGCCCACTCGGTCTCTTTAAAATCAATTTCATTATCGGCTGCGGCTATTAACAACGAAACAAACATTGGCGTTTCGTGCAATATCGTTAATTCTTCAGAACTTAAATGGCTAAACTTGTTGTGCATATTGATTGGATAAAATTTTAATTATTGTTTGATACTGCAAATTTAAGGGGATTTGATTTTATGACAAGAAAAATCGTTATTTTTTTGAATTTTTTGTTTTTTGAACCAAATTTTCAACTTCTACAGGCGATAAATTGCGCCAGCGTCCCAGCTTTAAATTGCCCAAATGAATATCCATAATTCGAACTCGTTGCAAAAAGCGAACTTTGTAGCCCAAGGACTGACACATTCTTCGAATTTGACGGTTGAGCCCTTGTGTCAAAATGATTTTAAATTTTTGTTTTCCCAAAACCTGAATTTTACAAGGCTTTGTGGTTTGACCATCGATTCGGATGCCTTGATTCATCTTTTTGGCAAAATCTTTTTCCAACGGTTTGTCTACAATTACAAGATATTCTTTTTCGTGATGATTGCCTTCTCGCAATATTTTATTGACAATATCGCCATCATCGGTCAAGAAAATCAAACCTTCGCTATCTTTATCCAATCTTCCAATTGGAAAAATGCGTTTTTCGTGATTGATATACGAAATAATATTCGTTTTGTCTTTCAAATCCGTGGTACAAGTCACGCCCATAGGTTTATTGAAGACGATATACGTAAATTTTTTCTTGAGCGTCAATTTCTCATCATCTACTCTAATGTCATCCGACGCATCTACTCGCATAGCCATTTCGCCTTCTTCGCCATTCACCGCTACCCGGCCTTCTTCTCTCTATTTGTCCGCTTCTCTTCGGCGACAAACCCCTGTACAGGCTATATATTTATTTAAACTAATTCTCTCTTGCATTGTATAATTAAGGTGTGGGCCAAAAGCCTAAAAAGGTAGCAACGAACTTTTGATACTAAATGTTCCATTGGGATTCAAGATAATTTCAGGATTTTTTGAATGAAACATTCCCATACTGCCCGAAGAGCAATTGATAATGCCGTCAAATTCTCCATTTTTATTCTTATAATGAATGGTCCAATTTTGATATTCAAATTTATTCATTTCTTTGTTTTGAGGTATTTCTATTTCTTTCAACAACTTGTCCTCTTGATAGATTTTGAGCGTATTGGTACACGAAAAAAGCACGAAAAAAGAAATGCAAATCACAAAAATTTTCATATATTTGAATTTTGATACAAAAATAGTACTAATTTTATAAATATCCTCAAATGAAATCCCTACTAGACTTAATAGTACTTTCTTTTTCAAATCATTTGGATTCAAACGATAGCGCAAAAAAAGCCGAGCGTATTATCAAAGATGAAGCCAAACGCTTTTTTTTTGATGGAAAAATAAATGCTTTTGTTCAATTTATCTTTGGTGAATCCAATCCCGAAATCCAACACGTTTTTGAAACACAATTTGCCAAAATTGGCATAGAAGATGCTGATTTTCTTGAAAATATTAAAAGAAATATCCTTGAAGAAGTGGAAATCCATCATTTGTCAAAAGACCTAGATGGACTCCTCAAACTGTTGGGATACGAACACCTCAAACCTTTTATAAGCTTATTCAAAAAATAAAAATATGGAATTACCTCCTTCATATTGCCGCGCAATACAAACAATGGCCGCAGATAGCCTGCATATCCCATATCACAATCTACATTATGGCTTTCCCATTACAGACGACAACGAACTTTTTGAACGATTGGTGCTTGAAATCAATCAAGCGGGGCTTAGCTGGACTACGATTTTGAACAAACAAGAAAATTTCAAAAAAGCATACGACTATTTTGATATAAAAAAAGTAGCAAATTATGGCGATACCGACCGCGAACGCTTGCTCTCCGATGCGGGCATTATACGAAATAGACTCAAAATCAATGCCGCGATTCATAATGCACAAGTAATCATATCGTTGCAAGAAACACACGGTTCTTTCTATAAATGGCTGGAAATGAATCATCCCAAAACCAAAGACGAATGGACCAAATTATTCAAAAAAACATTCCGTTTTACAGGAGGCGAAATTGTCAATGAATTTCTAATGAGCATAGGCATACTTCCTGGAGCACACGTAGAAGCTTGCCCTATTTATAAAAATGTATTAAAAACGAATCCGTTGTGGATGAAAAAATAATCTTATGAATACTGAAAACATTTTTCCAATAGTAATTTATCCTGAAACGAAAAAGATTAAGTTTCTAATTGTAATTTTAATTTTAATTTTTTTGGGATTTTCTTTTTTTATCAATTTTATTTTTATATTTTTTTTACCACTTATAAATATTATTTATCATGTAATAATAAAACATAAAATTAAAGAACTCCATATTAATGGAGAAAAAATTAAAATTTCAAATGAAGGTATTATTCTATTTAAAGATAATAATCCTAAAATAAAATATACTTGGGATGAAATTAATGATGTGGAGTTTTATATAAAAGCATATGATGAAACGAGTATATTAAGTAGAGGAGGATACACTGGTAATGAAAACTATATTACACTTAATACTAAATCTAATCAACAAATTATTTTTAACTTCTATATTAAAAATGAATGGGATTTTGAAAAATTAGTTTATGTCTTGAAAAATGATATATTGCCAATAGTATACTCTTTGCAAAAAGTAAAATATGAAAATATATATTTTGATAAACTAAATTTCAATGAAAGGCAAGAATTTAAAGAAAAATACAATATATCACATTATAATGGAAAAATTCATTACAAGTAAATCTTAAAATTTATTAATAATAAAAAAGCCATTAGTTTGATTTATCTTTGTTTAAAAAAAAATAAAAATAATGAAAACAATAATCTCGTTGATAATTTGCTTATTTGTTCA
>CAZUUI010000034.1:0-8286 GCA_964622955.1 uncultured Chitinophagaceae bacterium
TAGACACTTTTTTATCTTAAGTTGTGTAATTTTACAACAAAAAAAATGACTGGAGATTTAACAAATATTAACATTTTAGTGTGCGGAGGAAGTAAAGGGATTGGTTTTGCAAGTGCTAAAAAATTAGCTGAAAAAGGAGCTAATATCACTTTACTTTCAAGAAATGAAAATGATTTAAAAATTGCTTTGGAAGCATTACCTAGCATTCATAATCAACAAAAACATGATTATATTTCGGCAGATGTATCTGATATAAAAGATTTTACAAATAAAATTGAAGCCCTGGTAGCTAGCAAACAAAATCCTTATTTAATCCTCATAAACAATACGGGAGGACCACCAGCTGGCCCTATTCATACCGCTAAAAATGAAGAATTTATCAATGCGTTTAATAATCATTTAATAGCAAATCATACATTGGTTTCATTGCTCATAGAGGGAATGAAAGCACATAAATTTGGACGAATAATCAATATAATTTCCACATCTGTAAAACAGCCATTACCAAACCTAGGTGTTTCTAATACAATTAGAGCTGCCGTAGCTAATTGGGCAAAAACATTGGCAAATGAATTGGCTCCATTTAATATTACTGTAAATAATGTATTGCCAGGTGCTACTGCTACAGGAAGATTGGCATCAATAATTGAAACAAAATCATCTAAACTACAAAAAGAATATAAAGAAGTAGAGGAAGAAATGCTCGCTGAAATCCCGATGAAACGTTTTGGAAAGCCCGAAGAGATAGCAAATGCAGTTGCCTTTTTGGCATCAAAAGAAGCTAGCTATATTACAGGAATCAACTTACCTGTAGATGGTGGAAGAACTGGAAATCTTTAAAATAAAGATCCAACAATTGCATATTAACGCAATTATGTGGAAAGCATATTTTGATTCAAATCCATTTTTAAATTAAATTTGTACAAATTATTTATTTCATAGAATTTAAGCATTTAAATGTTTCCAAAACATAATAGAGAAATCAGTTGGTTATCCTTTAATAAACGAGTACTTCAAGAAGCACTAGATTTTTCAGTACCCGTATTGGAACGATTGCGTTTTTTGGGAATATATTCCAATAATTTGGATGAATTTTTTAGAGTACGTGTAGGAACATTAAACAAACTTATAGGGAAAAATCTAGCAAAATCTCTCAATTTTAAGCCTGAAGAAGTATTAGATGAAATCTATCTTACTTTAAAGAAAGATGAGTATTATTTTGCAAGAGCATTTTCAAAAATAAAAAAAGATTTAGCCACAAATGGCGTATTTTTTTTAAACGAGACTAATTTAAAAGCCGACCAACTTATTTGGGTAAAAAGCTTTTTTAAATCAAATATAAGGCAAGGAATTACTCCTTTGATTCTAAAAGATTCCTTGAAGTTTCCTGCTTTGAAAGATAAATCGATCTATTTGGCTATTAAAATGTCGCAACAGGAAACTCAAAAAACTCAATTTTCATTAATTGAGATTCCTACCGATTATTTTTCTCGATTTGTGGAGGTTCCTTGCAAAGATACTTCCAAAAAATACGTAATGCTTTTGGATGATATTATACGAGTAAATTTACCCGAAATTTTCAAAGTATTTGAAATGGATACTTTTGAAGCATTCACCATAAAAGTAACAAGAGACGCCGAACTTGAAATAGACAATGACATTTCCAATTCTATAGTAGACAAGCTCTCCAAGAGTCTTAAGCTTAGAAAAAAAGGGAAACCCGTTCGCTTTATTGCCGACAAACGCATTCCTATAGATTTGTTACACTACATACTCAAAAGGTCTCAAATTTCTAAACGAAATGTGGTTTTGAGTGGAAAATACCATAACTTCAAAGATTTTACAAAATTCCCTGACTTTGGAATGAAAAATCTTTTGTATGACAAAAATACACCTATACCCAATTTAAAAATGGAGTCGGAAAAGACAATATTTAATTCCATTTCGAAAAAAGATGTTTTATTATTTTATCCATTCAATTCATTTGATTATTTGCTAAATTTTTTGCGTGAAGCCAGTATTGATCCACATGTAAATGAAATAAAAATGAGTCTATATAGGCTTTCAAAAAAATCTCAAATTGCCAATATTCTAATAAACGCAGTTAAAAATGGAAAAAAAGTAACTGTGATAATGGAAGTAACTGCTCGTTTTGATGAAGAAAATAATATATATTGGGCAAAACAAATGGAGGAAGAAGGCATCAAGGTTTTGTATGGCAATCCAAACCTAAAAGTACACTCTAAAATTGTATATATTACGAAGAAACAAAACAACAAAACAAAATATTTCTGTAATATTTCTACTGGAAATTATAATGAAGTTACAGCAAATATTTACAGCGACATTTCCCTTTTCACATCCCAGCCCGATATTGCAAAAGATGTAGCTAATGTTTTTAAATTTTTAGAAACCCAAAAACCTCAAACATTTAAAAAACTTATGGTCTCCCCTTTCAGTACTCGAAGTATAATTCTTCAAGGAATTGAGAATGAGATCAAAGCACACAAAGAAGGTAAAAAAGGCTATATAATATTCAAAATGAATAGCTTGGTTGATGATCAAATCATAGACAAGCTCTATGAAGCTAGTATTGCTGGCGTTGAAATTAAATTAATTATTCGAGGGATTTGTTGTTTGATTCCCAATCTTCCTGAAATAAGTGAAAATATTGAAGCGATTAGTATTGTTGATAAATTTTTGGAACATGCTAGAGTTTATTATTTCAAGAATAATCCAAAAGAAAAATTATATATTAGTTCGGCCGATTTAATGCCTCGAAACATTGATTTTCGGGTAGAAGTAGGAGTGCCAATTGTAGAAAAATTGCTCCAAAAGAAAATTTTGAACTATCTAAATCTCCAACTTAAAGACAATCAAAAATCTAGATTTCATGACCTAGAAATGAGCAATGAAATGAAAAAAGAAGGGAATGAATTATTTCGAAGTCAAATAGAAATATATAAATGGATTCAAAGTGATTACGAAGAAAATTTGAAAAATAAAAAATAAGAACCGATAAATATCAATTAACTAAATTTGTAAAAAATAAAAGAAATGAGCAAGATTTTATTAAAAGAGTTAAATAATGGCATTTTAACAATTACAATTAACAGAGAAGAAAAATACAATGCATTAAATATCCAATTTTTTACCGAAATGGATGAAGCTATGGATGAAGTTTATGACAATGATGATATAAAATCAGTTATAATTACGGGTAAAGGTTCAAAAGCATTTGCTGCGGGAGCGGATATTTCTGAATTTTCGAGCTTTGATAGCAATAAAGCCAAAAAACTATCTAGAGATGGACACAATGTATTGAATAGGATGGAGTCATGCCCAAAACCAATTTTAGCGGCTGTTAATGGGTTTGCATTAGGTGGGGGCTGCGAATTGGCAATGGCTTGTCATCTTCGTGTTGCAAGTCAAAATGCTTCTTTTGGCCAGCCCGAAGTAAATTTAGGATTGGTTCCCGGATATGGTGGCACTCAACGATTGATTCAGCTTATTGGAAAAACAAAAGCACTTGAGTTGTTATTAACAGCCGATAGCATAAAAGCCGATGAAGCTTTGCGATTGAATCTGGTAAACTATGTTGTACCTATTGAAGAATTGATGAATAAATCGAGAGAAATTCTTGAAAAAATCAACAGTAAAGCGCCCATTGCTATAGGCAATATTATTCAATGTGTCAATTCATATTACAAAGATGGCCCAGTAGGATTCACAACCGAAGTAAATTTATTTGCAGAATGTTTTGATACCGAAGATTTTAAAGAAGGTGTGGCCGCTTTTGCAGAAAAAAGAAAAGCATCTTTTAAAGGTAATTAATTATGACGAGCAAAATAAGCATAGAAGAGCGAGAATGGGCATTAAGCCAACCCAATTTAAAACGATATGAGTATTTTATCCAAAAAATAATTGAAAATAATGAAGTAATTGCTTTATATAATGAGGGCTGGGCAGTTCAAGGAGATAATCACAATCACTTTTATTTCCCTTTGTGGTCCGATGAAATCTTTGCAAATGAATTTGCTACCGATAATTGGTCAAAATATAAAGCAACCAAAATTTCTTTAAACAAATTTATAGAAGAGTATATCCCCAAATATGTAGAAAAAGAGATAAAATTCTCTATTTTTCCTACTTTTACGCATCGTTCGATGATAATTGAAGGAATGCTTTTGAAAAAAGAGATTGAAAAAGCTAGGAATTTATAATCTATATTCTCAATTTTAGAATTATATTTGAGCTCAAAAAATGATTTAAACTTATAAAAAAATGTGCTTATTCCATTCTATATACAACACTGATTGCATTGATATTCACACACATATCTTACCTGAAAAAATGCCCGATTGGAGCAAAAAATTTGGGTATGGTGGATTTGTGTCTTTGGAACATCATAAGGTTGGTTGTGCTAGAATGATGATAGACGATATTTTTTTTAGGGAAATTATGAGTAATTGCTGGAGTCCAGATGATAGGATAAAAGAGATGATTGACTTCAAAAGTAATGTTCAAGTTTTGAGCACTATTCCAGTAATGTTCAATTATCATATACAAGCGGCAGATTCATTAATGATCAATCAATTTTTAAATGATCATATTTCCGAAATTTGCCAACGATACCCTGATAATTTTGTAGGATTAGGCTCATTGCCTATGCAAGATACCGATATGGCTATCAAAGAATTGGAAAGATGTATAAAGGTATTGGGGCTCAAAGGAATAGAGATTGGTACCAATATCAATGACTTGAATTTGAGCGAACCCCAATTCTATGCATTTTGGGAGGCGGCACAAGAGTTGAATGCTTGTATTTTTGTACATCCGTGGAATATGATGGGGCAAAAAAATATGAATAAATATTGGCTTCCTTGGCTAGTAGGTATGCCTGCCGAAAGTTCTAGAGCTATTTGTAGCTTGATTTTTGGAGGCGTTTTTGAAAAATTCCCAAAACTACGATTTGCATTTGCTCACGGAGGCGGTTCATTTCCATTTACACTTGGCAGAATTGACCACGGATTTGAAATGCGCCCCGATTTATGTGCAATAGATAATAATATCAAACCTTCGGATTATTGCGGCCATTTTTGGGTAGATAGCTTGGTGCACAGTCCTCTCGCTATGGATTATAATATTCAATTATTTGGAGAAGATAAAATTGTTGTAGGGTCCGATTATCCATTTCCATTAGGAGAATTATCGCCGGGCGAATTGGTTCGGTCTATGAAATTCAACAAAGAAAAAGAACAAAAAATATTGGTAAATAATGCCATTGAATGGCTTGTGGGAATAAAATAAAACTTATTTTTTAATATATACAAAAAAAGCATCATATCAATTATGATGCTTTTTTTGTATTTTTGAAATATTGTTAATCTATTCCGAATGGTGTATTTACTCTATAGTCAATTTCCAATTTAGGATCTTTTCCATTTGGTGCTAGTAATTTAAATTCTACCCTTCTATTTTTAGCTCTTCCTGCAGGATCATCTTCATTACTTGGCGTTTCATTTGGTGCAATTGGCACATCTTCGCTATATCCTCTCATAATAATTCTTTCGGGCGCTAATCCTTTCAGCAACATATACTCTGCAGCTGCTTTACATCTTCTTTCTGATAATGATTGATTATAAACATTGGTTCCTCTGGAATCCGTATGTCCATCAATCTTCAAAAAAGTATTTGGATAAAGAGTTAGTAATGATAACACGCTATCCATTATAGAATAATATTCTGGACGAACTACAGATTTATCAAATGCATAATAAATATTTTCTACTACATATCTTTTCTTTTCAATTGGCTCTAATAAAAATACTTTAAAAATTGTATCATTTTTGAATATTTCTTTTGGTGTAGAAAATTCATCGATACCAGGATAAAATCCATCCATTACACCATTGATTTTGTATTTTTTTCCCGGAGATAATTTTACATAAAAATATTCATCATTGGCAGTGGTTTTGTTCATCATCAATTTCTTAGAACTATCCTCAATCATTATCGCACTTACGCCATTGAGTGGTTTTTTCTCAGGATCTTTCGCATTTGCATAAATACCTCTTATCCAAATATCATACTCCATTTTTTTGACACTCCAAATATCATCACAACAAGTTGCTCCTCTTGGCGATTTTGAACCTTGTCTATTTGAAACAAAAAAACCTTCTCCGTCTTCTCTCAATTTCAAATAAATATCGTCTAATGAAGAGTTTATAGGATATTTTAAATTAACTACTTTATCCCATTTACCAATCACCCCTTGAACTTTATTCACATCCATTCCACCCAAATTAGGATAACCATCTGAAGAAAAATAAAGTGTTTTAGCTTTTCCATCGTAATAAGGCGTGATATCATCACCAAAAGTATTAATTTCTTTTAATGCTGTTATTTCTTTTGCAGGTCTTCCCTTTGCATCCAAAGCCGTATAATAGATGTCCATGCCACCCTTTCCACCGGGTCTATCGCTTGAGAATAGCAAATACTTATTCTTACCCTCTTCATATATAGCAGGGTGTGTATTGGTAGTACCTTTGTTATTCAATAACGACAACTCTTCAGTTTGCCATTTACCATTTACTTTTTCAGCTAAATAAATTTTACAATTCATTACCAGTTTTTTGCCCTCAAGACATTGTGTATAATAAATCAAATTACCCGACTTGTCTCTATAAGAATTGCCTATAAATACATCAGGAACATTTATTTCGGCAGGCAATAGTTGTGGTTTTGACCATTGCTTCAATTCTTCATTAAAACTAGTAAATAACAATTTAGAAGTATAATCTTTACCTTCTAATTTCGATTTGGTTATATTTAATGCAGTATCACTGACAATGGCAGAATATATTAAAGCATTATCATTCAACGCTTGTGGTGCATACTCTTGAAGATTACCATTGATTTGACTTACATTGGCTACTACAATTTTTTTATCTTCTTTACCTTTAATTTCCAATGCCAATTCGGCACCTTTAAGCTCTACTTCTATTCTATTTAAGTTTGCTACTTGTTTTTTATCACTTTTTAAATTATTCAATTCTTGTATAGCTTCTTTATATTTCTTATTAGCTTTCAATGCCAAAGCTAATCTCATAGGAGCTTCTTTGTCATATCCTTTATCTAAGTCCAATAACATTTCAGTATATTTCTCACAAGCATCATAATCTCTTAATTTAAAGTTAAGTTCAGATAATTTTTGAATAATACACTTATTTTTTGGTTTCTTTTTATGAGCCAATTCATAATACTCAACTGCATTTACATAACTGCCATCATTTTCCAATTTATCAGCAAATTTCAATAATTTTCCATAAGAAAAATTTTTGTATTTAATGAGCTCTTGTGTCAATTTATTTGGCTCATTTTTTTTAGATGATGATTCACCAGAAGATTCCCCACTAGTACTTTTACTACTTTCTTGAGAACTTTTAGACTTAGATCTGTTTTGTGCAATAATGTGGGTAGTATTGAATCCCAAAAAAATTAAAATTAATACTACAGTCCTTAATTGATACATATCTTAATAGTTTTTTATTGTTTATTTTTAGATTTAGAAGTTTAGAAACGTGGGTTTAAAATAAAATTATCTTCAAGTAAAGGAGGTTTCACTAAAGGTTTGCCAGTAAACACTATCGATAATTCAAAAGTGTTGGTTCTACCCGCTAGATAATTTGAACTTCCACCTTTTGAAAAGGATAAATTATAATCATAAGAAAACATAACTCTTGTTTTTGCCCAACTTAATCCTATTAATCCGATTATTGATTCAAAATTCACCTGATTTGATCTCCCCCATAGTCCTAAATAAAATTTTGTAGGAGCACCTGCTACATTAAACAATTTATATGAAGCATTACTACCGTATAATACATTTGTAGCGGTCGCTTGCCAACTTCCATAAAAACCTGGATAGATTGATATCTTATCTGTTAACTCCCAATCTAAAAAATTTACATATGTCTTAAAATACATTGGAACCTTACTTCCACTACCATTCTTTAAAAGTTTTTCAGTTGGTTCTGTGATATGAGATACCGATGCACCAAAATCAGTCATAAACCAACCAAAGTCATGTTGATAATTAATTCCAGCATTTACATCAAAATATATTGTACTTTCATTTAACTGTTCTGTTGGTCCTGCCCATTGAAACTTACTTCCATCCACAGTACCATAGTTTGCTAAACCTTGTACACCAAAAGATAATCTATTATCTTTGATAGGAAAATGAACAGCAGTGGACAAATAACCTCTTTTATTATTAAAAAT
>CAZUUI010000034.1:8296-11919 GCA_964622955.1 uncultured Chitinophagaceae bacterium
ATCTATTTGGATTATATAATTCCAAAACTAAAGATTATTATAAATTTGATCATTTAAGACGCATAATCCAACTCCAAGTCTATTATTAAATAATGATAACTCAGCAGAAACACTCGGAGTTTGATATAAAAACTCACTTTTTTTAAATGAATTCAAATCACTATATTGTTGCCGAACAATTCCTGTAATTCTATATAAATCTTCAGTATAATTTCCAGTTAATGCTGGATTTAGAGTCATTGGAGAATTATAAAATTGAGTGTAGTGCAAATTATTTTGTCCCAAAACAATTAGACTTATTATTATAAAAGGAATTATTAACAGTAAACGTTTATACATATTCTATTTCTGACTTCTATCTTATTAGCGTAATATTTACCTGAACATACTTAGTTTCTTTTTGCTTCTTAGGATCTTGCGAATAATAAGAAATTAACCCTACATAAACACCATTAGGCTGAGGTTGACCATTGAAAGTACCATCCCATGGTTTATTTGCATCATCATGTAATAACTGACCTTGTCTATTATATACTTTAAACTCTGTAACTTCAACCAATCCTTTTGCAAAAGGATAATAAGTATCATTTACATCATCACCATTTGGAGAAAAGACATTTGGTATTTTAATAATATTAGGTAAAACTCTATATCTAACTACTGCATTCTCTGAACATTTTTTAATTGGTTTGTAGGAAGTATCAACTAATGTCAATAATAAAACAAACTCGGCATCTCCTGAATCAGTAGGATATGAAATTGCTCTTAATGAATCTATTTTTTGAATTTTATTATAATCTTGTGCTGTGAGCCATTTATATTCTATATATGTATTCTTTGTGTTTAAATGACTTCCTATAAGATCATTATATTCTCCTAAGTAAATTGTATCTTTTTGAGCTTTAGCAGACAACTCTGTACACTTTGCATCAACATATATAGAGCCTGTGTCTTTACATCCACTAGGTCTAATTGCTTCCACAACATAAACTCCAGATACATTTGGTTTTGTAAAAATAGACTGTGTTGTTTCTCCAGTAGACCATTTATATGAAGCATATTTCCTATTCTTTGTATTGGCATCTAATAATGAAACTTCATCACAACAAACTGGGAAATCAGGTCCTAAATCAATACTTCCAAATGTTTCCTCAACTACTGTAACGGTAGCTTTCTTTGTACATTTATCTTTGGAACGAACTACCGTATAAATTCCTGGCGTACTGACTTCTAAAGTTGGAGAAGTTTGTCTAACTGGATCCCATTGATAAGTTGCTGTATAATCGATTGGATCAGGAATTAATGTTTTTTTCTGGTTTATTGCAAGACAAATTGTATCATTACCTACAATAAAATCTGGATTATCAATAACCAATACATTAGCAGTATCTTGAAGAATTAAAGGACAACCAAATTGATCTTTAGCATTGACTATAAAATATTGACCTGATGTAGTAACTTTATTTGTAACACCATAAAAACCATTACTCCATAAAGGAAGAGTCAAACCACTGCTTATATCATAATACAAAATTGCAGTATCCTTATCACATATTGTATAATCATACTGTGGCATTTTTAATGTGTCATTTTTTCTAAATTCAACCACTTTAAAATCAGAAGTATTTCTACAGGCTCCTGAATCAACTTTTACATAATATTTACCAGCAGTACCTACCTTAAGAGAATATGTATTACCCAAAGGTTGATTGTTTTGATCATACCATATTGGATTTTTATATCCAACTTGTTGAGGAATAAATAAATTAACAGAATCTCCAAAACACAATAAAGAAATACCATCAATTTGTGGCATAGTTCTCAAATATTGTACATCTACAAATACACTATCTCTTGCCCAGCAATTTGGATTTAAAGTATTATATACTTTTAAATAATAATATTTAGGATTTGGAGGTGATATATTTATTAGATTACTGGAAGAATCTTCAATTGCAATACCTTGTTGATTTGGCTCCCATTTATATCTATAAATATGAGAAGGTATTGCACTTGTTTCCAATTCTACAGTTGCACTACCACCAATACATGCTACAGGATTTAAAGGATTAAATTTCACATCTGGTCTTCCAATTTTTACCAAGACAGTATCGCTTACTCTACAAACAGATTTTTTTAGAGTAGTATCTATATAATCTAAATAAACATAATATTTTCTGGTACTTGAATTATAGACGATTGGATTTGGTATCTGTGTATTACTTATCTCTACACTTGGAGCCCAATTATATACTAAGGGTAAAGGAGGTGGAGATGCAGTAGGCCTACAAATATGAATATTTACATTTGGTCTTACATTAGTTCTAGTACCCGTTGTAAAATCACAACCAAAATCAGTTCCAATATTTGATCCCCTAAACAATGTTCTATTTGATGTGGCAGCAGGAATAAGTGTAGAAGCTCTTACTGCATCTCCCAAATAGGTTTTCCCTGCAGGATTATCCCAACAAATATCTAACATCAAATTACTTTGTCCATCCCATCCATAAGGTTTTGTAAATGCAAAATAATTATTTCCTAAAGTAGTAGTTAAATTTGCAATTTGATAAACTGATGTAAAAGTATTAGCTTGATGAAATACATTGTTTGAAAATTGAGTACTATCTTTAGATATACATTTAATTCTAATTCTAAAATTTTGAATATTATTAAAGTTTGATGATTTTGTTAACATATCAAATGAAATACCATTAATTAAACCCGTATCAACCCCTATATTGGATTTAAGTTCTGCTGCAGTAATAATTAATTGTATTCTTTTATCTGTAGCATTTTCAGCCGTATTTACAGACGTAACTCCTCCAAATGGTGAAATGCTAAAATTAGTGACATTAAGGGGAAGTCCAGCAAATGCTTTTCGAGTAGTATCCGAAACATTACATTGGAAACTTGAAGCTCCACATTTAATATCATAATATACAGGCAATATAGTTCCAGCTTTAGTACTTAGCTGTATTGTGTCATCATTACATTTATTGACAAAGTTTCTATCAATTTTAATCTTAAAACTATCATTATAAAAAGCGGTCACAAATGTATCTTTTTCACACAAACCATTTCGAAGAGTAGCATAATAATTTGATTTTTTATCTGCTGAAACTTTTGGATTTGCTTTTATCGTATCTAAAGCATCAAAACTCAAATCTGGAGAAGGACTATTTCCACTTTCATCAGTCCATACAAAATTCACATTAGAATTATCAAATTTATAATACCCCCACTTAATATTGGGCCTATAATTTGTTGATGTAGTAGCTACGGGATCGGTATCCCATCCAAAGATATTTTTAGGGTAGTAATTTCCAATAGTAGCTACATACCCTACTTGATTATCTGCCATTACAGGAACATTTAATGTAGCGCCAACACTACCTTTCACACACTCAGCTGTCACCTCAAAAATTAAATTAGAAGTTCCATCCCATGAAAATGTCTTTACCAATGGAAAATCATTCCAACCTGTAGTAAGGACAGTAGTACCAGTTATTTTGGCAATCTCTATCATATCTTCTTTAGCCTCAAATTTCAAATCTTTCAAAGATGTTCTATCAGTACATTTTACTCTAAATGTCAAATTATTATAATTTCGAGGCGTAGAAATT
>CAZUUI010000035.1:0-241 GCA_964622955.1 uncultured Chitinophagaceae bacterium
ATATGTTTGTGGCGTATCTGATTTTTTGTACTCTAGTTTTATAGTATGATTTTTTACAAAGAACTGAACGTAAGAAAGCCCCAATTGTGTATAAGGTGCTTCTATGAGCTTTATATCAAAATACAGGGCTCTATCTTTGATAGGCTCAGGATTTATTCCAAATTTAGCTTCAAAAATTGATTGCATAATAAATGATTAGAAACTGTTAGTCAAAAAAAAGAACTCCCTAATGGAAGTTCTT
>CAZUUI010000035.1:251-11881 GCA_964622955.1 uncultured Chitinophagaceae bacterium
AATTATAATATAATAGTAACAAATTTTTATTTATTTAAGAATAATTAACTTTTTCGTCGTACTTACATAGAATATATCTTTGTTAGGACGGAGACATCTTATCAAAAAAAAAGAACTCCCTAATGGAAGTTCTTTTTGTAATTATTAAAAATTTGTAATTTTTATTTTGCTTTTTTTCTATTGTCAAACCAGTTGATAAGGTCTAATGCAATAGGAGAGGCAATAAAGATAGAAGACACAGTACCTACAAAGATACCTATCAACATTGTAAATGAAAATCCTCTGATAGATTCGCCACCAAATACAAACAATACCATCGATACTAGGAATAATGTAGACGCTGTAGTGGTAGTTCTACTCAAAGTGTCGTTGATAGCATCATTGATAGTTTTGTCTAATTTTTCATTTGGATTTCTTTTTACTAAATCCTATGATTGTCAATACCGCTGCAATAATAGATTGGTTCATTTCCAAAGAGAAAGGAACTACCGATTTTAATAATGATAACAATCCTAATGTAAAGAATAAATCGTGTAACAAGGCTGCGATAGCTCCAGCCGCATATTGCCATCTATTGAATCGTACCGATACATAAAGGAATATCAAGAACATAGCTATCAACGTTACCGTTTTAGCACTTCTTTGGATATCATCAGCAATAGTAGCGTCAATTTTTCGGAAGTTAGATACTTTTGAAGAAACAAAGTCTGAGTGTGATACCGCTTTTGCAAATTCTCCTTTTGTACCTTCGTATACTTTTGACAATACGATACTGTCATTTACCTTAGATTCCGCTGCATTTTCTTTTATACCATACAAAAATGAAGTAGTAATTTGAACTTGATTTGCTTGTCCGTAAGACTTAACAATCGTTTTGCCGTCCAAAATTTTATCCAAATCTTCTTTGATTTTTGGAGCATCTACATTTTTGTCAAACGTAATTACATAGCTTCTACCTCCTTTGAAATCAACTCCTAAGTCAAATCCTACGGTAAAGATAGCTACTAATCCTATGATGATAAATGCAGAAGAGAACATATATGCAATTCTTCTTTTGCCAATAAAGTCGAAGTTTACATTTTCGAAATATTTGTCCAAGAAACTTTTTGTAAAAGGTACTTCTTTTTTCTTGTCAATATTATAGTTGAAGAATTCTCTAGTCAAGAATACCGCTGTGAATATAGACGTGAAAATACCAATTGTCAATGTAATGGCAAATCCTTTGATAGGACCATATCCAAAGAAGAACAAAGTCAATGAAGTAATCAATGTAGTAGCATTGGCGTCAAAAATAGTTTTATACGAATGTCCAAAGCCATTAATCAAAGCTTGCAAATAGTTAGCACCATTTCTAAGCTCTTCTTTTACTCTTTCAAAGATAATTACGTTGGCATCTACCGCTGCACCAATTATCAATACGATACCAGCAATACCCGGCAAGGTCAATACTGCTTTCAACGAAGCTAATACACCTAGTAAGAAAAGTAGGTTGATAACCAATGAAATATTTGCCAATCCACCTGGTTTTTTGTACAACATTAGCATATATACCAAAATTAATACAAGCCCAACCATAAGTGAGAATACTCCCGCAGCAATAGTGTCCTGACCCAAAGATGGCCCTACTACTTCTTCTTGAATAATTTTTGCGGGTGCATCAATTTTTCCAGAATTCAAAATATTTGCTAAATCTTGAGCTTCTTCAGGTGTGAATTGTCCTGTGATAGCACTTCTACCACCACTGATTTTGTTTTGAACTCTAGGTGCAGAATATACTACATTGTCCAATACGATAGCGATTGATTTATTTCCAATTGGGTCGCTAGCAGCCAATTCTGTCATTTTTTCCCAAGTAGAGGCTCCTTGTGGATTCATTACCATTCCAATACTAGGTTTGCCAAATTGGTCTGATTCTTTTTGAGCACTAGTGATAGCGTCTCCTGTCAATGCAGGTTGTCCACCCATAGCTTTAATAGCATATAATGGATAGAATTTACCTTCGGCATCGGTAGGTTGTGCACCCCATACAAAACGTACATCGGCTTTAAAATCTTTTTTAACTTCTTCTTTAGAAAGCATTTCCATTACTTTCTCCAAATCTTTGGTAGCTGCAAATCCTAAAATTGGACCTGGGAATACCGAACCTGTTTTAGGGTCAATGTTTAATGAAAATTTCTCAAACAAAGGATTTGATTTATCATTGGCTGAGTCTTTTTTTGCAGGAGCACTTGTCAATTTATTAACCAAAGCGTTTGTGCCCGAATCTTTTTTAGTAGTATCGGCTACAGTAGTCGTTTTTTTCAATGCGTTCAACCCTTTGATGGTTTCATTTGCTTTGATAAAATCTTGCGCTACTTCTTTATTGTCGTACGTATACCAGAATTCTAATTTTGCAGAAGATTCCAATAGTTTTTTTACACGCTGAATATCATCGGCTCCTGGAAGCTCTACGATAATTCTACCCGTTCCTTCTTGAAGCGTAATTACCGCCTCAGCTACTCCAAATTGGTCGATACGAGATTTTAATACATTATAGGTGTTTCCCAAAGCTGCATTCATATCAAATTTCAATACATTCAATACTTCTTGATTTGATGAAGTAGGCTTGATTTTATCTTGATAATTAGACAATCCTGCAAAAATAGGTGCTAATTTCGCATTAGGATCTATTTGTGTATAAGCATCAGCTACTAAGTTTAAGTAATTGTCTTGAGAACCCGTTTGCATTGCCGTAGCTTTTTTCAATGCTTGGTCAAAAACAGGGTCTTTTGAATTATTAGATAAGGCTCTCATAATCTCTTCTTGATTGATAGCCATTACAAAACTCATTCCTCCTTTCAAGTCAAGTCCTAGTTTGATTCTAAATTTAGAAATATCTTTGTAAGTATATTTCAAAATAAATAAATCTAAAAATGCTTTATCTGAAAAAGAATCTCTAAAATTTGCTTTGTAAGCATTGGATACTTTCAATAAAGAGTCAGCGGAAACATTGCCCTTTAGATTACTTACATTTTTCTCAATATAGGAAGCTTCTGCTTTGTCAAACATTGAGCCTACAACTGTAAATGATAGATAGTACAAGCTTATCAAAACCATTGATACTGCTATAAACTTTATAAGTCCTTGTCCTTGTTTCATTCTATTTTTGTTTAATTAAATTTAATTTTAGCCTGCGAAAATAAATAATTTTTTTTATATCTGCGATTTTTAGTGCAATTCTATTTTAAAATGATACAATTCTTTCATCTTTTTTAAACTCTATTGTAAAGAATTTATCTAATACCAAACTTACTTATAAAATAGTTTGCATATTATTGATTGTATGAACGGTATAAATAATTATAAATGAAATATATGTATAAAATTCTTCTTTTATCTTTTGTTTTTGTTATTAGTCAAGCCTCGGTATTTTCACAAAGAAAGAAAACCAAACAACTTGTTCCAAAAGTTGATACATTGGAAATAAAATATCATAAGAATAAGAATATATCTACCGAAGCGAGATGGGATAAAGACCTCCGATTCGGGAAATTTAAGTGCTATGATTCAAAAGGCAAACTATTGTTTGAATATGGATTGCGAAAAATTGCAGGTCACGCCAGTGTTTGGGCCGAATACTACCAAAATGGTCAAGTCCGAAAAGCTACACTGACCTCTGCGCCCGATGGAGGCATTCAATATTATCACGAAGAATATACCTTTGATGAGGAAGGAAGACAGACTTCTTATATAGACTTAAGTATGCCCGATGGACGACCTGTATTGACCGTGCCAAAAGAGTTTAGGAGGATTCAAGAGTAATTAATATAAAAACTCCCACGCACTTTTGTAATAATTTTTTTCTTGACAAAAATCGATGAGTGCACCATAGAATTTGTCGGAAGCTAAGGTGGTGCTATCGCCTAGGATAATGAGTTGTTTTCGAGCACGAGTCATCGCTACATTCATACGGCGATAATCCTTCAAAAAACCAATTTCGGCATCGGGATTGCTTCGCGTAAGGCTAATGTAAATGATATCTTTTTCTTGTCCTTGGAAAGAGTCTATGGTATGAGTAGCTACATCAAAATTTTGTGCAAAATTTTTGTTTTCCGCATCAAATTCTTTTAGAAAAATGGCTTGTTGCTTGTAAGGCGCTATTATTCCTATCGAAATATCGTGATGATTGTAAGTGAGTTCACTCAAAATTTTATCTAAATGCGAAAAAAGTAATTGCGCTTCATCGGGATTGTAAATGCTTCTCGTTTTTTCGTTTTGGACTTCGTCAAATCCACATCCTGCGGTATCGATAAACAATACGGGAGGAACATTCTCTTGGGTTTGATAATAATGCGTTTTTACATTCGTGCCTGCTTTGAGCTTGCCTTGATAGAATTGATTATTGCTAAATTCCATAATTTGTTCATTCATTCTATATTGAGTATCAAGAAGATGAATGTTGATATTTTTTTCAAAGGTAATATCCAAGAGCGTTTTGGTAAGTCCCATTTTTTCGGCTTCGGGAGATTTGACTGTAGGAGGAAGCTGAAAAGGGTCGCCCGCAAGGATAATTTTTTTGGATTTGAGAATAGGAATCCAAGTAGCGGGTTCTAGCGCCTGTGAGGCTTCGTCTATAAAACAACTGTCAAATATAAAGTCTTTGAGATAATTATTTACCGAGCCTACTAATGTGGTACAAATGACTCTGGCTTGGTCCAAAAGTTTTGACACTAAATAGTCTTCAATATTTCGGCTATGAGCCACACAATCTTTTGCTTCTTTTAGCAACAGTTGTCGTTGTTCGCGTTCTTCTTTTCCAAAATTCCGTTTGTATTTATTTGCCATTCGGCGGTATTCATCGGCTTGTTTTCGCAGTTTTTTGATGTCTTGAAATTCTTTGGATTGTTCTATTTTGTATTCAATAGTCTGATGAATTACCTCTTCATTTATTCGGCTCAAATGCCCAATTCGCAGCACCGGTACTTGAATTTCGGCTAATTTTTCTACTAATAAGTCAACAGCATTATTGCTAGGGGCGCATACCAATATTTTCCCTTCAATCTTCGATTTTTGATAAATCGCTTCTACCAGAGTAGTGGTTTTGCCCGTTCCTGGAGGCCCGTGTAGTACTGTAATGATATTGTCGCCCAAAATATTTTCAATCGCTTGAATTTGTGAAGTATTTAGGTTTTGATTTTTTGGAAAAAATGTTTTGGATTGAAAATTTGCTTTCTTATCGTTATAAAGTATATCCCTCAAAAGAGCTGCGGGCGTGTCTTTTTCTATTAAGATTTGCTTCAGCGCTTTTTCCATTTCGCGAAGTGCCTTTTCATCAAAGGCCGCTATCATTCCCAATTTTCCATTGTGAAGCCATTCGGGAAAATCGTCTGCTTCCAATATTATTTTTGCAGTGTTTTTTGAAATATAATAGATGCTCCCCTTGAGGCTATTCTCCGTAATATCGCCATTTTGATTTTGAAAAAAATGAATGATGCTCCCCGATTTGAATTGATGGGATTGTAGTTTTTTTTCGTCAATAGATACCGTCAAATAGGGGTATTCTCCTAATGTAAATCCTGACTCTTCTATAGCCAGCGGATACCACGAAAAGCCATTTTCTACTCTTTCGGCAAAATTCATAGACAATAACAAGGCCTGATAAGTCTGATTTTCTTGAATGTATTCTTGTTTTAATGCTTCTTGGAGTTTTTCGAGCCTATTCATTATGTTGTTTAAAAAAAATTAAAAATTCAAAGATAAAACCTTCTGATTATTCATTTGGATTAAATCACTATTTAAAAAAATTAAAAAGAATAATTAATCAAAAAAAATTACTTTTGCTCATTGATTTTGAAATAGAATTGACTGTAATAGATGGTAAAAGACGTTAGAACTTTACAAATTTTGCTTTTAGTATTTTTGATAGTATACGGAAAGGAGATGATGGGATGGGATATTTCATACTTGAATGTAAGTGTTGTATTAATTATTTCATTAATTGTACAAGGGCTTTTTTGTCTAGGATTTCATGTTTCTATTCAATCTATGAAAAGTGCAATCATTACCGCATTATCCATAGGTATTGTTTTAAGATCAGATTATACATTTGTATTTGGCTTAGCGGCTCTATTTTCAATTGGATTCAAATATATATTTAATAAAAATTACAAACATTGGGTCAATCCTTCATTATTTGGAATATGTTTTTTGATTCTTTTTGTAGGACAAATACAAGTAGCTGAGTTACGATGGGATTGGTTATTAGCTTTAGTATTTGTATCTTCTTCTTTGTGTTTTATGTATAGTACCACCTTGTTTAGATGGGATTTTTTTTTATTCTTATTTTTATATATGATGGTACAATGGGGATTGGATACGGCTAATTTTTCATTAGATAATATATTGAACAGTTCGTTTTTGTTTTTTTTATTGTTTTTTTATATAGATCCTGCTACAACGCCACGAATGGGTAAAAATAGAGTTATTAGAGCGCTGTCTTTAATAGGAATTATTATATTTATTCAATTTTATGTAAAAGCATCGTATGCCTATTTTTGGGCTTTATTTTTCATAGGTCTCTTGACTCCAGTTTTTCAATGGATATATAAAGAACATCCTTTTTATTGGAATGAAACAAATAGACGCACATTGAACCATAATTAATGAATAAAATCACAAATTATTTAAAACATATTTTAGATCATTTTTCCAAAGTATTTTGGTTGGGTTTTGTTGTATGGACAATAAGTTTTTTTCTGCCATATATTATTTTAGGAGAAGATAGTTATATTAGAATTCATGATACACTTGAAGGAGAATTGGTTTGGTTGCATATTTTGAAAGAAAACGGACTAATGCATTCATTAATGAATGAAGTGAAATTAGATCGTTTAATGCATGGACTTCCTAGAAACGTTTTGCCTTCTGGTTTTACTTTTATTGCTAATATTTGCAATTTGTTCGGTATTTTTTATGGTTATATAATTGGCCAATATATCTTAAAAACAATTGGTTATGTATCCTTTTATTTATTTATAAAAAAATACATGACATTGCCAAGGCTTAATGAAAATATCCTTGTAGCTACTTGTCTTTTACTTACATCTATTCAATTTTTTACCCCCTTTGGGTTGTCAGTAATGGGAATGCCATTATTAGCATTTGGTTTTGCCAGGCTTTATTACAATAAGAAGAGTCTTGGAACCCTTTTAATATTTTTTATCTTTCCGTTTTTCTCTTCTTTTGTATGGTCGGGAATCGAGATGATTATATTGTTCAACCTATATTTGATTTATTTAGTGATAATAAAGCATGATAATATAGTTAAATGGGGCTTAGCTTGGATTTCTTTTTGTGTGGGAACTGTGCTAGCAAATATACAATTTGTTTATGGAATGTTGTTTTTGAAAGGGTTTCGTTCGCATAGAGTTGCCTATAATTTATACACTGAAATGCCAAATTTTGGAAGAACTATTTCCGAGTTTTTTGGTTTTTTCTTTAGTACACATTATCATATTTCTATATTTATATCATTATTGATATTTGTTTTGTTTTTGATTAGTTATTTTGGAATTGAGAAAAACAAATGGTCCAAAAATATTATGAAAGCTATTTTTATTATAGTGTTGTGGCAGGCCTTTTATCCATTTATAGAATATTTGATTTCGGATATTACTTTTATCAAATCATTTAGATTCAATCGTTTTGCTTTTTTATTACCATTTTTATGGTTTCTTATACTTTTAATTTCATTAAATACTCTAGCTAAGTACAAACTGCTAAAAAAAACAATTCCGCTTATAATCATTTCTCAGTTCTTGATTTTGTTTTTTTCAAATGATGAAACAGCACATAATTATAAGAAATTGATAGGGATTGATAATTTTCCTTCCTTCAAAGAATATTTAGCATTGAATTCTTTTGATGAAATAAAAAAAATAGCACCACCTTCTATTGAAAATAATGTGATTTCAATTGGTATGAGCCCTACAATAGCACAATATCACGGCTATAGTACTTTGGATGGATTATTCTCGGTTTATGATTTGAATTATAAATTGGAATTTAGAAAAATATTTGAGAAAGAACTCCAAAAAAGCAATTGGAAAAAGAAAGAATATTTTGATAATTGGGGCAATAGATGCTATATTTTTCCTGCTGAATTGCAAATGGAAACGGTAGCGAATAATATGTGTGCCAAGGATAAAGAGAAGCTTAAATATCTAGAGCTAAATATGGAACAATTCAAAAGAATGGGTGGAAAATACGTTTTTTCAGCAGCTGAGATATTAAATTCTGAAACGATGAAATTGCAATTGATAAAACGAGTTGCACCCGCAAACGCTTATTGGGTCATTTATGTATATAAATATGAATAAAGAAAAGTGGTTTTTTGTAGCTATACTTGTTACCTGTATTGTATCGGTAGCATTGGCTTTTTACATATTTGTAGTACTTTCAAAAAGCGATGTGGCTTTGAGCTCGTTTTTTTAGTTACTCCTCTTCATCTATTATATATTCGGGTCTGCCTTTAATTTCTTCAAACATACTCCCTATATAATTTCCTATCAAACCTATGCTTATCAATTGAATTCCTCCAAAAAAAACAACCAATCCTACAAGCGATGTCCAACCTGAAACCACGGATTCAGGATGAAATATTTTCAAAATTAAATAAATCAAGAAATATAAAAAAGCAAAAAACACACAGGTTAATCCTACATTTGTAGCTATGTTGAGCGGTTTTTTGGAAAAATAAAGAAGGCCTCTTATTGCAAAAGACACCATTTTCATAAAAGGGTAATGCGTTTCACCTGCAAGTCTAGCATCTCTGTCATAATAGTATGGTACTTGCTTGAATCCTAACCAGCTAATAAGTCCTCTAATATATTTCTGTCTTTCTTTCAGCTTTTTATATTGGGTAATAATTTTCTTATCAATAAGCCTGAAATCCCCCGTGTCTACAGGGATATTGGTTTCCGAAAAGTAATTCAACATTCGGTAAAAATACTTAGCCGTAATTTTTTTAAACCATGTTTCGCCTTGCCTTGTTTTTCTAACGCCATATACGACATTGGCATTTTCCTCAATAGCCAATTGAACCATCTCGGGGATACATTTTGGAGGGTCTTGAAGATCGGCGTCAATTATGACCGCATAGTCTCCGCTACAATTATTTATTCCAGCGCTTACAGCTGGTTGATGTCCAAAATTTCTCGAAAAATTTAATACTTTTACATGATTGTCTTCTTTTGCTATATTGCTAAGCATAGAAAATGTATTGTCTTTGCTTCCGTCATTTATAAATACTAATTCATAATTGCTAAAATTAGCTTGCATTACTTCTGTCAGTTGTTTGTATGTTTCTACAATTACTGCTTCTTCATTGTAGCAAGGCGTAATAATGGATATTTTCTTCGACGTCATAATTTGAATTATTTTTTTAGTTTTTTGAACGATTCAAATGGCTCTATAAGTAAATGTTTTTTGAAATATAAAAGGAATAATGGAACAAGTGTTAACACTTGTATAGACGCAAGTACTTCCCACAAATTTCCAATAGGAATTGTCGAATTGCCCAATTGCCCATTTATACTTTGTGATACCACAATTATAGCATAAATCATCCATGATTTTGTATCAGAAAATAAAAGTAAAAGTAAAATTGGCATGAAGTACCATGGATTAAATATTGGAGAATAAATAGTGATGATAATGATCCATAATCTAGCAAATACATGAAAAACTTCTTTTGAATCTTTGATTTTTAGCAAAGGCAATGCAGACCATAATGCTAAAAGGAAGCCAATAGACTTTAAAATTGGTGCAATTAAACTTTGATATTCTAAGATTTTTTTTACGGAAAGAAAGTCTTTTGTATGGGCATCTAGAAGAAGTTGTGGAATATTAAATCCATTTCTAATTAATTCACCTCCAAATTTATATACCAAAATTGCTAATTCGGTGAAACTTCTACATGGTGTTTTGTTTTTGTGATATTCCATTGGATTTAGTATCGTTTCCCATCCTTGCCAAACTGGAATGTATGATAATCCAACTATTATTCCAATTATTGACAATCCTAAAATCGAATATGAAAGAAATCCTTTTATGTTTTTAGCTACATTAATATATTTTACATATAACAATGCCATAAAAAGAGGAATTAATATTACGCCGTACATGATTTTGCATGAAATAGCTAATGCAATAAAAACAGTTGAGATCCAAAAACGGTTTTTAAGATAAAAATAGATAAAAAGCGCTATTAATAGTGTGATAACGAGGTCTACATGAGTTTGTCCAATTCCTTCTATCAAAAATAGTGGCGCTAAAACTACCAATGCGTATAAATTGTATGTGGTTTTTATATTTTGTTCTTTTAAAATTAAATATACAACTTGCGTCAGCAGTATAGCCGAAATTAACATTAAGACTTTAAAGACCCAATAACTGGCCATAACGGATTTGCCTATAAAAACAGATGAGTAAAACATAAATAAAAGCGGCGGTCCATAATGATTTGGACAGTCTTTCCACCAAAAACTTACATGGTCAATGAATAATGAATTTTTTACAAGTTCGCCATTAGTGTAAGTGTATATGCCTCTTGTAGCTAATTCGCCTTCAGCCAAATATGTATAAATGTCGGAAGCGAAGATTACAGTCATAAAAAAAAGAATGAGGTTGCCTATAATTGACAAAGTTCTTGTGTCCTTTAAATCCAGATCAAATCCCTCTTTTCTAAAAATAATTTTGTAATACGTATGAACAAGTAAGAAGAATCCTGAAAAATAGGAGAAAATATAAAAATTGAGTGCTAAAGCATTGTTTTCAATATAATTTTCATCAGCCTTCAAGGTTCCAGTGAAGTACCACCTTGTCCAAGAAGCCAATACAATTAATAAACAAGCTATTATGAATCTCTTTGATACAGTTTTATTTACTTTTAACATATTACGCAAAAATAATAGATATATTTAAAAGTAAAAGATTTTTGTTTATTTGGTAAAGTAGAAAAAGACTTTGTCAATATTGTTGTTATTTGTTGAATCAATTAGTTTAAATTTTTCATTAGTCAAAATTTTATGATGTGAAACGTATATAGAATTTTTATAATAGGTAGGAGTTTTAAAAAAAAACGAGTCCTTAAAATATATATTTTCAATTTGTTCAATCTTGTCAAATCCATCTATTTGATAAGATTTTTTTATATTACTTTTTTGAAATGTAGATGGTTTTATTTTTAGATAGTAAAGTATGTAAATGTAAAATTGATTCCCAAAATTTTCTATAAAAATAAAAGAAGTTTGAGGCCGTTTTTTCGTTATTTCATAAAGCTTTTTACTAGAAAGCACACAATCATTATTAAAATCTTTATATCTATTAATATTGTTATATTGAATTATTATAGTTATTAAAAAAACTGAAAAAAAAATTATAAATGAATACTTTGCAAGTTGAAAGAAAATTCTTTTTTTCAAGAATATATAATATCCTATACTTATAAAAATTGAGGTATAAAATCCAATTAGATTGTTTCGATAATAGTTTATTGAACTTTTGCTTAAAACATCTGGAGTTATACTTACTAATATAATAATTATAATATAATATCGATAGTTCTTGTTATTATAAATTTGAGATTTGTA
>CAZUUI010000036.1:0-11786 GCA_964622955.1 uncultured Chitinophagaceae bacterium
ATACCATCAAAGCATTTAAATCATTAGCAATAAAAAAAGACTCATCTACTTTTTTGGGAATAGACGTTAACTTTTTGAATTCAAAGTTTTTGTCATTTTTTAGAAAAATATAAAAGGCATTGTTTGTATCTAAAACACCAATTTTGTTATACTCATTATCATTGGTTCCAAAAAAGAAAATAGCGCCATAAAAAACCGCTATTCCAATAGGTAAAAGCAATGTTGTAACTAGAAATAATTTATTTCTAATCTTTAAGAAAAACTCTCTGAATGCTATTAATAATATCTTTTTCATGTGTATATAATTTGTTTTTTAAAGGTCACATGCGATTCACAAAAAAACAATTATCGCATTTTGTATAATTTAGCTCAATTATTTTTTGTTCATTTCATCTAGTTATTTTTATAAGAATTATAGTTCCCAATTTTTATTCAAATATTGAATATTTTCATGATCGGTCAAGTCAAATTTTACAGGAACTATCGATACGTAGCCATTTTCCAATGCCCATTCGTCGGTATTTTCGCCTTCATCGTAGTTTCTAAATTTGCCCGTTAGCCAAAAATATTGTTTGCCTCTAGGGTCTACTCGTTCTTCAAATTCCTCTTCCCATTTAGCTTCTGCTTGTCTGGCATATTTGTAGCCTTTAATTTCATCCAATGGCAAAGCAGGAATATTTACATTCAAAAGACAATTATTGGGCAATTTATGCGCTAGCATTTGAACACATATTTTGCGAGCAATTACTTTTGACGCTTCAAAATCGGCATCCAAATCATGATCGCAAAGTGAAAAACCTATCGAAGGAATTTTTTCGATAGCCGCTTCCACAGCAGCACTCATAGTACCAGAATATATGATGTTTATAGAAGAATTACTCCCGTGGTTAATTCCCGAAATACATAAATCGGGTTTGCGATCCAGTACCATATCTCTAGCAATTTTGACACAATCTACAGGAGTTCCGCTACAGGTATAACTGTGTTCAATGCCTTCAAATCGGCTAATTTTGCGCAATCGCAAGGGACTATTAAGCGTAACGGCATGTCCCATGCCACTTTGAGGCAGTCCTGGCGCTACTACTACTATTTGCCCTAAACCTTTTACAGCTTCTACCAAGCTTTTGATGCCTTTTGAATAGATACTGTCGTCGTTTGTAATTAATATTAAAGGGGTATTTTTGTCGGATTTTATTTTCTCTACCATGCTATTTTTCTTATTCGTACAAAACTACAATTTTTCTGCTATTCGATTCTTATTTTTTAAGGAAATTAGTTTTCTCACTTTGTTTGAAATGACAAAACAATCGATTATTAAATCAATTCAAAAGATAAAAATTCACTTTAAGGTTTGTGATAAATATCAACCATTTGCCCAGCCTAAACTTCTAGTAAGTGCTTTTTTCCATTTTTCATACAATTCATCGCGGTGGGATAGAGGCATATCGGGGAAAAAACTTAAATTGGAATTTGAAATCGTTTTCAAATCTTCATTGGAATAATATCCCGAACCTTTTGCTGCCATCATGGCTACTCCCAATGCGGTACATTCAGCACTGGCATTGCGTCTAATAGGGACTTGAAGCATATTGGTGAGAAATTGTAACAAAAAATTACTTTTGCTAGCACCACCATCTACTCTTATATCTTTAAACGTTCCACCCGATACGGCGGTCATGGTATCAATTACATCTTTGGTTTGATAGGCTAAACTTTCTAGGGTAGCTCTAATAATATGTTCTTTTTGGGTTCGTCTGCTAATACCAATAATAGTGCCACGCGCATACATATCCCAATAAGGCGTTCCAATTCCTGTAAAAGCGGGTACAAAATATACATCGTCCGAATTGGGTACCGCATTGACTTTTTCTTCAATTTCGTCATAGGATTGTAGGATTCCCAATCCCTCTTTCAGCCATTGAATAGCCGAGCCTGCATTAAAAACACTGCCTTCAATGGCATAGCATACTTCATCATTTTCGCGCCATGCTATGGTTGTGAGCAATCCTTTTTGTGGCAATACAATTTGACTACCCGTGTTTTGTAGAATAAAACAACCTGTTCCAAATGTGTTTTTGATACTTCCTTTTTCAAAACAGCCATGTCCATACAAAGAGGCTTGTTGGTCACCTGCTATGCCATGAATAGGTATTTCTACACCAAAAAAATCTTTTTTTGTGCTTCCAAAATTGCCAATAGATGCTTTGACTTCGGGTAGGATTTCAATGGGAATTTTGAAAAAATCCAATAACTCCGCATCCCAAGAAAGTGTATTGATATTGAAAAGATTGGTTCTAGAGGCATTGGATACATCTGTGGCAAATACTGAGCCTCTTGTTAATTTCCATAAAAGCCAAGAATCTATAGTGCCTACGCAAAGTTCATTTTTATCGGCTTTTTTTCTTGCCGTTGGGATATTTTCAAGAATCCATCTAATTTTTGAAGCTGAAAAATAGGCATCAAAACGCAATCCTGTCTTGGACTCCAAAACTTTGATGCCCATATTATTTTCATCTTCTATACAAGCCGCTGCGGTGCGTCGGTCTTGCCATACAATAGCCCTATAAACGGGATTGCCCGTTTTTTTGTCCCACGCTACCACAGTTTCTCGCTGATTAGTTATTCCAATACTGATGATATCTTTAGGCTCAATACCCGCTTTTTTTATGGCTTCTTTACAGCACGCGAGTTGTTTGGTCCAAATTTCATCCGCATCGTGTTCTACCCAGTCCGAATGCGGAAAGAATTGTGTAATTTCTTTTTGAGAAATACCAATAGGTTGAAACTTTTTGTCGTACACAATGGCTCTACAAGAAGTAGTCCCTTGGTCTATTGCAAGGAAAAAAGACATATAAAAAATTTAAAAATCAATATTATAGATCGTCGTCGTCCGATTCTTCTACGTCAAAATCTAAGGCATCAATAGGCAAATCTCCCTTTGCATTTTGTTGATCTTTTTTCTTGTTTAATTGTCTGCGAATCTCATCGATGGCTTCATCCACCGCTTCTTCAAAAGATTTGGCGGTAGCCTCCGCAAAAAGTGAAGCATGTGGAATATTACATCTAAAATTCACCACTTTGTCTTTTACCTTTGTATGACTGTCCAATTTCAAATGAATGTCATTGTCAATGATTTTGTCATGAAAAGTGAGCAATTTCTGAGATTTTGCCTCAATGAAATCTAATAATTTTTTGTCTGCTGAAAAGCCTACTGATTGAATTTTTGTGTTCATGTGATTTATAATTTAGGGTGAAAATTTTCGTGAATTTTTTTGAGCCTTTCTATGCTGCTGCTCGTATAGACTTGTGTAGCTGCCAAACTGCTGTGTCCTAATAATTCCTTGACGGCGTTGAGCTCCGCACCTTCATTGAGCAAATGCGTAGCAAAACTATGTCGCAAAGAATGCGGACTCAATCCTGTTTGTGTGGTTACTTTATTCAAATAATTTTTTATTTTTCGATATACAAAATTCGGATACATTTTTTCGCCTGTATCGGTCAAAAATACAAATTTTTTATCTTCTTGATTTTCAAAGGATTCGTTGTTTAGAATTTCTTGGTAAATCATTAGAATTGTTTTCATTTCCGAATGCAACGGTACAAATCGCTCCTTGTTTCCCTTTCCCAAGATTTTGAGTTCTTTTTTTGTAAAATCGATATCGGACCATTTCAATGAAATCAATTCGCTCCTACGAAGTCCACAGCTATAGAATGTCATAAACATACAATAGTCTCTGTAATTCTCAAATTCGTGATTTTGAGATTGTTCTTCCAAAATATCTTTCAAATCCATTAGTTTTGTAAATTCTACTTGTTTTGGAATGCGTTTTGGCATTTTGGGGCGCGTCAATTTAGCGGTAGGATTTACTTGAACCCATTCATTTTTCAAACAAAATTTAAAAAATGATTTGAGACAAGAAATTTTTCTATTAATAGTAGCTACAGAGTCTTGTAAATCAATTAAATGTACAATCCACGAGCGCAACATTTGAAACTGAGTATCGAGAATATTTTCTACTTGAAATTCGGATACAAGATAGCTCTGAAACTGATTGATATCATTGGTATATGCCAAAATTGTGTGATTTGACAATCTTTTTTCGTATTGTATGTAATTGAAAAACTGTCTTATCTTTTCGTTCATTTTTGACTCGCAATTTACAAACCCAAAGCTACATATATAAATTTAATTTTTAGAAAAAAAGTTCTGTTCGTACGGTTTTTTTATTTCCAACTTTATCTTCAATTTCTATTAATAGTTTGTTTTTCTTTGGATTAGCGCTTTTGGTTATATCAAAAAAAATAAGATCATTTTTTTCGTCATAATACAAAATTTGCCATTTTTCATTTAAATAGGCATTGTAAGACTTGATTCCCGACTCCAAATCTTTTATACCAAATTCAATTCTATTGTTTTTGATTACAGGATCTGAAACAAATGGAGGCGAATCATCTTTTATGAACTCTATAGTCCCAAAAGATTTAAGTCCTTTTACAACAAAAGTAGAATCGGTCCAAAAAAGCGGTATGGTTTTTTTCTTTGTTTTTGAATTCAAAACGGCTATATATTTTTCCCAATCGCATTGCAAACAAAAATAGTCTCTGCGAAATGCAACCGAATAAGGCTTCATACAAGGCGTATTTTCTTCAAAAAGGCTCAAATAAGGTGTAGAATCTACTTTCATTTTTAATGAATGATTCCAAATTTGATTATATGGAAAGGTGTTTTGAGGCAAATCTATCTCATAATATTTTGATTGAATGCTATTTTCATTCTCACATTCAATTTCTAAATCATAAGCAGGAGGCTTGGGAGAAGAATGTTCAGCTTTTGGAATATATAAAATTCTAAGTTCAACAAAGTGTTCATTTTTTTGAAAATCCGCTATTTCTAGCTTTATTTTTTTGGTTTCATAAGGGTTGAATACCAAAAAACCATTGCTCTTATTCTCAAAAATGTTATTGCCACATTTTTCATTGAAGAGTTTGTAGCAATCTTTTATTTGATTGTAAGCATATTCGCTAACTGTTTTTACCTGGCTGGTATTGGAAAAAGAAATGCTATCAAATTGTATTTGGAACAAAGGATTGAATCCTTCCGATAATTTTGCAGCGTAGATTCCCATTACATTGTTTTTATCCGTATAATAGTCTTTTGCCGAAATAGCAAGTCCTATTTGTTCTGCGTCTACAGTTATAGATTTTTCCCTTTGATTTATATCAATTTCTTTGATAAATTTAGGAATATTATTTGACAAATCATAAATATAAATTTTGGGCATCAATGGCGGCATTCGATCCTCAATTTGCTTGAAAAAAGATTCGGGATTGTATGCCACTTCGGTTTTAGTATTTCTGATTTCAAAATGTAGATGCGGTGCAAATGAATTGCCTGTATTTCCCGAAAGTCCTATTTGTTCGCCTCGTTTTATCCAAATTGTAGGCTTTGAAAAAGTAGTGTCTAATGTATTTACTTTTAAATTTTGTTGAATAGCAGTTAATAGAAAATCTATTTTGGGACTGAATGAATTGAGGTGTGCATACAACGTAGTCAATCCAAGTTTTGGATGGGAAATATAGACGGCTTTTCCATATCCCGAAGATGAAATTACAATTCTAGAAACATAGCCTTCTGCAGCAGTATATATGGGCAAATTTTCAACTCCGTTAGTCCTAAAATCAATTCCTGTATGAAAATGACTGCCTCGTAATTCACAAAAATTGCCCGCTATACCTATTTCATTTTTTATAGGTAAGTCAAGTAATTGTGCATTTGAACAAATTACAAGTGTTGTAAATAGAAAAGTTAGATAAAATTTTGCTCTCTTCAAGTGGACTATTTAAAAGGATTTGGAAAATCCTCGTATAATAAATATCGTTTTCTCAATAAATTAAACGTAATCAAATCGGGAATCCAAGTTTTTCTAATTTCATCCTCTGTTTTTCCTGCAGCTATGGCTAGTCGCAGTTCTTTTCCTCCAGCCAATTTGTCAAAAAAGAGGCTTTTTAGATTGAAAAAAGTGAATAATTTGCTATCCCATGCTTTATGAGCATCAATGATTAAAGAAAGATTGATTTTATTTCCAGCTTCTACTCTTTGTAAATCCTCTCCAAAACAAACCTCACCTTTAAAAGGTGGATTTTTTGCGCCAAGTGTAGGTTTGGGAGTAAACTGATATTGATATTTTTCGCCTTTTAAATATGGGCTGCCATACACTTCGAATGGACATTCGGTACCACGCCCTACCGATACATAAGTTCCTTCAAATAAGCAAAGGGTAGGATAGTGCGCTATAGCATTATCCGATTTTAAATTAGGAGAAGGAGGAATACTAAGCGATACTTTTGAATTGTGTGTGTAATTTAAACAAGGAATAATTTTCATATTTGGTTTTACAGAATTGGCCAAATAACCTTCATAAACAATCATTTTGGCATATTCTCCTATCGTCATTCCATATACAATTGGAACTTGTTGCAATCCTACAAATGACGTATATTGTGGTTTTAAAATTGGGCCGTCAATATAATGTCCATTTGGATTGGGCCTGTCGAGTACCAAAGCCGCTACTCCAAATTCACCACAAGATTCCAATACATATTGCAATGTAGAAATATAGGTGTAAAAACGAACACCTACATCCTGAATGTCAAAAACTACGTAATCTAAATCTATTAAATCGCCTCTATTCGGTTTCAAATTGCTTCCATATAGAGAAATAATTTGTGCGCCCGTTTTTTCATCAATTCCTGTTTCATTTACTTTTTCACCAGCGTCGGCATTGCCTCTATAACCGTGTTCGGGTGTAAAAATTTTCTTTACATTGACGCCCAAGCTTATCAATGTATCTACCAAATGGGTATTTCCTACCATACTCGTTTGATTGCATACCACACCCACTCTGTGTTTTGAAGCTGTAAGAATGTGAAGGTATTGGTCAAATCGAGCAGCGCCGGGAATTATTTCTTGACTATAATTATTTTTGAAAGTTAGTATAAACAACAATAATAAGATATGTTTTTGAAGTTTCATAAATTTCTTGTTTCTATTTAATTCTAAATGTTTTAATTTTGTGTTATGCATTGGACTAGAAGTTTATCAAAAAGATTAATAAATAATACAAAAAAAAAATCTCAATTTTCAAATTCAATTGTTAAACTCAACAAAACAGCAATTGCGTTGAGTGTAGCAGTAATGCTACTTTCCTCTTTTTTGATTCGAGGGTTTGAGCAAAAAATTGAATCCAAAATTTTTGACTTCTGGGCAAATATACATATTCTTCCTTTTAGTTTTACAAATAATTTTTTGGAAGCGCCACTTCAAGCAGATACTACTATTGTCAAAATTCTAAAAGAGAATAGCGAAGTAGAAAATATTGCTTTTTCTGCCAATAAAGGAGTAATTCTTAAGAAATCTGATAATATCGAAGGCTTAATATTAAAAGGAATTGACCTAAATTCTAGTTCTTTTTTTTATTCGCAATATGTAAAACCTAATTTGAATCAACTAAAAAACCTCGATTCAAATTCCGTTCCTGTATTTATTTCCAAAAAAACGGCCGCTTCTTTAAATTTAAAGAAAAATGATTATGCTTTTTTGAGTTTTTTGAACGATGAGCAAAGCAAAACAAAAAAGTGCCAAATTATAGATGTTTTTTCTACTGGAATTACGGAGTTTGATCAGCAAAATATCATTACCCAAATAGAATATGTACAAAAATTAAATAATTGGAATAGCAATCAATATAGCGCCATAGAAGTATTTGTAAAAGATAAGTCTAAAATTGAATCAACTGCCGAAACGCTTTATAATACACTCCCCAATCTAAATGTAAGTACAATTTACAGCATTTTTCCTCAATTATTTGACTGGCTCAAATTGATGACTCAAAATGAACGGATAATAATTTTTATTATGTTAATAGTAGCAATGATAAACATTATTTCTAGTATGAGTATATTTATTTTGGAAAGAGTAAATTTAGTTGGATTGCTCAAAGTTTTTGGAGCGGATAATGCTTCTATCTTCAAATTATTTTTATATCAAATTCTCCAAATTATTCTTCAAGGCTTGTTTTGGGGAAATGTGATTGCGTTTGTATTAGCATTTTTGCAATTTAAATTTCATATCATTACGCTTCAAGAAGATATTTATTATGTAGATTATGCACCTGTTTATTTTGACTGGGCAAAAGTGGTATGGATTAATTTATTGACTCTCGTAGTTTGTTTTATCACTACCTTTGTGCCTCTAATTTTTATAACAAAAATTTCTCCTGTCAAAATTGCGGAGTATAAATAACCAAAAATGAAGAAAAAAGATATTTTATTTGGACGAAATTCTATCATCGAATCAATAAATAGTGGCCAGAATATAGAACAAGTTTATGTAGCTAAAAATGCGCACGGTGAAGAAATTCAAAAGATTTTCTCTATTTGTGCTGAAAAAAATATTCCTGTTCGTAAAGTTCCAATTGAGAAAATAAATTACGTTTTATATCCTTTTTATAAAGATAGCAAAATTAGCCATCAAGGTGTTATTGCTTTTATTTCGGATTATGAATATGCCAAAATTGAAGATATTTATTTCCAAAAATTAGATGAAGGAAAACATTGTACCTTTATATTTTTGGATAATTTGACCGATGTTCGTAATTTTGGAGCTATAGCTCGTAGTGCACTTTGTTTTAATATCGACGCTATTTTGATTCCTAATAAAAATTCGGTAACCGTAACCGCAGATGCTATCAAAACCAGCGCCGGTGCTTTATCTCAATTACCTATTTGTAGAATAGATAATCCTATCGAACAATTGGAATATTTTATTAATTGTGGATTTCCAACTGTAGGTGATCCCGAAAAATCAAATCCAAGCTATAGAGCGATTGCTTGGACCTTGCCAAGCATTTTGGTATTGGGAAGTGAAGGAAGAGGTATTCGCTATAATGTTTTGGAAATTTTGACGCACAAAGTTACAATTCCAATGGACAAAACAGCTTTTGATTCGCTAAATGTATCGGTTTCGGCAGGTATAATTCTCAGTGAAATCTTTGTTCAGAATTCGTAGAAATTTTAACAATTCAATTTCCACAAAGACCCATTCAACACCATTGCAAAACTCACCCATACTATTAATGGTACTTGCAGCAACATAGCTTTCAAATCGAATTTTTTGTAATTATATATTTTGAAGATAATTAAAATCCAAAGCAAAAGTATATTTAGAAAAGCAATTTCAATTGTGTGAAATCGAAAGAGAATAATTGTGTATGTAAAACACAAAAATTGTTCGGTTATAAAAATAAAATTCCAATTTTTGATTTGTTTTGGAGCCATTGTTGTAATTCGATAAAAAGAATATCCAATACATATATACAAAAATGACCAAACTGGACCAAAAACCCAGTTGGGGGGCGAAAAGCTTGGTTTGTTTAACGTAAAATACCAAGTGTCTACACCCGAAATAGATAGCCAACTAGACAAAGAGCCTACTAAAAAAGGTATTAAAATAGATATGAAAAGTCTCATAAATAATTAATTATAAGCCTCTTCGAGCCACTTCTTTGCTCAAAAGGGTGAATTCTCTTGAAGATTGTCCTTCCATAGAGGTGTTTTCTTGCGAACGTCTTATCAAATAAGGAATTACTTCTTTTATAGGACCAAAAGGCAAATATTTTGCCATTTTTATACCTTCTTTTCCCATATTGTATGTGATATTATCGCTCATTCCAAATAATTGGGAACTGCATACGTGCTTGTGATTCAATGGAATCCCGTTATTTTTCAATCCTTCCAAAAACAATAGATTCGATTTTTCATTATGCGATGCACAACAGATGGAAACGTTATCAATATTTTCTATGCATAACGCTACCGCTTTATCAAAATCAATATCGGTTTCTTCTTTTGATTTGTGAATTGGCGACGCTACACCTTGCTGGCTGGCATACTCATTTTCTTTTTCTACATAAGCGCCACGCACCAGTTTTGCACCTAAAATGTATCCATTTTCTTTAGCCGTTTCAATACTTTTTTCAAGATACGCCAATTTATCATTACGATACATTTGAAAGGTATTAAAAACAATCGCCTCTTGTTGATTGTATTTCATCATCATTTTGTCTACCAAGGTGTCAATACTATCTTGAAACCAACTTTCTTCGGCATCTACATAGAGCTGAACATTTGATTTTACGGCTTCTTGACACAAGGTATCAATATAATATTTGGCTTGCTCGTACTCCGAACGTTCCGATTCGTTTAATGACTCGCCTTTTTGAAGCTTAATCCAAATAGCTATTTTTGCAAATCCTGTAAATTTGATACAAACCGCTCTAATGCTTTGATTTTCTTTAGCAAATTGAATGGCTTCAAGCGTTTTTTCAAAGGTAAATAAATACGATTTGGCGTCTTCAAGTCCCTCTACGCTATAATTTAGTAAGGTTTCTATTTGATTTTTCTCAAGATTTTTAATCACTTTTAGTGATCTTTCCAGCGATTCACCACCACAGAATTGTTCATAAATGGTATTTCTAATTATTCCATAAATACGAAAATGCAATTTGAGCATCAAATTGATAGCTTGATTTCCCATTTTTACCAAAAAAGGATTATTCATCATTTTGAATAAATAATACGCTTTTTTGAGCTCACTATTATTTTTGTAGCTATAGGCTACTTCGGTGTTTTCAAATATTGAGTGGGGTAGAGGGTCTGGGTTCATGATATTTATATTTAATTTTTTATCCTAATTTTGTACGTTTTCTCAAAAATGTGTCTAAAATGATATGATAATCCTTGTCTATATCTACTTCTACAAAATCTATGCCCAAATGTATACATTTGGTTTTGATATAGTCTAGCTTCGATGACATAGCCGATTGATACTGCGATTGTAGCTGATTGGAAGCTAATTTTATCGATTCGCCCGATTCAATATCAATATATTCTATAGGTTTATTTTCAAATTCAAAATCCACTTCTTCCTTATGTTTCATTACGTTGAAAAGAATCACTTCGTTTTTTTTGAAAGATAAATGCTGTATAGCTTTGATAAAACGCTCTTCAAAAGCCGTGTCTTGCGTCTGGAAGGACTCAAACAAATCGGTGAAAATTATTACCAGCGAACGTTTATTTATACTCGCGGCTATTTTATTGAGGCTATCGCATATATTTGATGTTTGCTGTGGCGGTTGCTGATTGTTCAAATACTGACTCAATATTGCATAGATTTGTTGCTTATTTTTTTCATTTAATTTGGCATCTATCTGCTGGAGAATATCGTCCGAAAACGTAGTAAGCCCAAAAGCATCGCGCTGTTTTTTCAACAATCGTATCAGGCTGGCAATAGCTACAATCGAAAAATCCAACTTATTCTTAGAAGCCTCTTTTGGAAAAAACATAGAATGCGATACATCCAATACCAGATGGCATTTGAGGTTAGTTTCTTCATCAAATTTTTTGACAAATAACTTATCGGTGCGCGCAAAAACTTTCTGGTCAATAGACTTGAGCGGATCGCCCGTATTGTAGAGTCTATGCTCTCTAAATTCAGCCGAAAATCCGTGAAACGGACTTTTGTGCAAGCCCATTAGATAACCCTCCACGATTTTTCGTGCGAGCAAATCCAATTGGTCTATGGAATGAATTTCTTTTTGAGCTATCATTATACGAGCAATATGCGTTTTTTTATTTCGCAAAGCAAAATTAGCTAAAAAAAATTAAAAATGGAATCCTTAATTCTATTATCAATCATACTTACAAAATAGCTCAAATTTTTCTATTTT